>JANOOJ010000356.1:0-7693 GCA_031421295.1 Novosphingobium sp. | reverse complement strand
ATTTCGGCGAAGAACAGCATGTAGAGGCCCTTGGGGTGCCCGGCGAACTCTGGCTCGCGCTGAGTCGCGATCTTCGCTCCGATGGCCAAGAACACCGCCAGCACGACCACGGCGATCGCCGCGATCCAGTCTTGCTCCTGCCACAAGGCCATGTCTTTCATCTGCGCATCCCCGATAGTTCCTGCCCTTCGCGGGCGATCGGCGCAGAGACTAACCGCCAAATCGCGCCTGTGAAGCAAAATTTGTTGCAGATGTTTCTTTATTGCGCGAGCGGACTCGTGCCGCTTGCGCCGTCAGGCGACAGGAACGCCTTGCGTGCCACGCTGTATTATGGCAGTAATGCGCCATGCGCCTGAACAGCCAACCCGTCTATCTGCGGCTCCGCGACAAAATCGCCGATGCGATCATCGAAGGGCGCTATGCCGAGGGCGCGATGCTGCCTTCGGTTCGGGCTTTCGCGGCCGAACAGGGGGCCAATCCCCTGACCGTCGCCAAGGCCTACCAGCAGTTCCAGCTCGACGGATTGGTCGAGGTCCAGCGCGGCGTGGGCATGTTCGTTGCCGCCGGGGCGACCGAGCGTCTGCGCCGGGCCGAGCGGCAGGTGTTCATCTCCGAAGAATGGCCCAAGGTCCGCGCGCGGATGCAGCGACTGGGGGTCGACCTGGGAGAACTGCTCGCCAAGGGCTGAGCAGGTTTAATTCGCGCAGATTCTAAGTGATTGCGCGAATCTCGCGGCTCTGGCACTGTCATAGACCTGCAGCAACCTTGCCGAGGGGTCGGGCGCGTTGCTGTTGAAGTGCCAAGGGGGTTCACCGGGCCATCAGGCCGGTCGGGAGGCATCATGATACGTTCCGAATTGCTGCTGGCTCTGGCCAAGGAAAATCCGGGCCTCAAGATGGAAGACATCGAGAAGGTCTGTAACGTCTTTTTCGACGAGATCGCCCAGCGTCTCGCCACAGGTGGCCGGGTCGAGCTGCGCGGCTTCGGTGCCTTCTCCACGCGCGAACGCGATGCCCGCACGGGCCGTAACCCGCGCACCGGCGAAGCGGTCAAGGTGCCCGGCAAGCGGGTGCCCTATTTCAAGCCCGGCAAGGAAATGCGCGCGCGGCTGAACGCCGATTGATTTGTAGGTTGGGCTATTCGCCTCCGCGAATAGCTTGCGGTTCCAGCCCGCTCCCCCACCCGGCCACCCAGAACTTAGGGTTACCCTATGGGTGGCCGGGTGGGGGAGCGGGCTGGAACCGCTTCCGCCGCAAGGCGGACAAAACGCGGACGTGGCGGAATGGTAGACGCCGGGGACTTAAAATCCCTTGAGCTTTGCTCGTGCGGGTTCGAGTCCCGCCGTCCGCACCACCTTGCCGCCACTTCCCGCTTATAAATCAACGCCGCGTTAACCGGCGGATAACCATTTTCCTTCACGTCTGGCCACCTGATTACGGATGGGGGCCACATAGTGACAATTGGTTTCGCGACCACGCCGGATGCGCGGCCTTCGGGCGAATTGAGCGTCGACGTGGTGATCGTCGGGGCGGGGCCGGCCGGACTGACCGCCGGTTACCTGCTGACCAAGGCCGGGCTGACCGTCGCGATCGTCGAAAAGGACCCGACCTATGTCGGCGGGATCAGCCGCACGGTCGAGCATGAGGGCTACCGCTTCGACATCGGGGGCCACCGCTTTTTCTCGAAATCGCAGCAGGTTGTCGATTTGTGGAATGAGATCCTGCCCGACGATTTCATCCAGCGCCCGCGGATGAGCCGCATCTATTACGAGGGCAAGTTCTACAGCTATCCGCTGCGCGCCTTTGAGGCACTGTTCAACCTCGGGCTGGTGCGCTCGGCGCTGTGCATGGTCAGCTTCGCCAAGGCCAAGGTGTTCCCCAAGAAGCAGATCAAGAGCTTCGAGGACTGGACCACCAACGCCTTCGGGCAGAAGCTCTATTCGATCTTTTTCAAGACCTACACCGAGAAGGTCTGGGGGATGCCCTGCAACGAGATGAGCGCCGACTGGGCCGCGCAGCGGATCAAGGGCTTGTCGCTGTGGAGCGCGGTAGTCGATGGCCTCAAGCGCAGCCTCGGCCTCAACAAGGCGCCGAATGACGGGATGCAGACCAAGACGCTGCTCGAAACCTTTCGTTATCCCCGGCTTGGCCCGGGCATGATGTGGGATGCGGCGCGCGACAAGGTTCTCGCCAGTGGCAAGGGCGAAGTGCTGATGGGCCATGCGCTCAAGCAGCTCGCATCCGATGGCCAGCAAGGCTGGCGGCTGACCGCAGATGGTCCGGGCGGCGAGCGGGTGATCCGCGCGCGCCATGCGATCAGCTCGGCACCGATGCGCGAGCTCGCCGCGCGGCTCCATCCGCTGCCCGCGACCACGCTGCAGGCCAACGACCTCAAATACCGCGACTTCCTGACCGTGGCGCTCAAGATCCGCTCGGAGGATCTGTTTCCCGACAACTGGATCTACATCCACGACAGCAAGGTAAAAGTCGGCCGCATCCAGAACTTCCGCTCGTGGTCTCCCGAAATGGTGCCCGACGAGGGCGTCGCCTGCGTGGGTCTCGAATATTTCTGCTTCGAAGGCGACGGGCTGTGGTCGCTGCCCGATGACGAGCTGGTCGCGCTGGCGACCCGCGAGATGGCAATCCTCGGCCTCGTCTCGGCCGAGCAGGTGATCGGCGGGACCGTGGTCCGGCAGGAGAAGGCCTACCCGGTCTACGACGAGGATTATGCCGCCAATGTCGCGGCAATGCGCGCCGAACTCGAGACGTCCTATGCGACGCTCCACATGGTCGGGCGTAACGGGATGCACCGCTACAACAACCAGGACCACGCGATGATGACCGCGATGCTCTCGGTTCAGAACATCCTCGCCGAAGCCCGGGTCTACGACATCTGGTGCGTCAACGAGGACGCCGAATACCACGAAGCCGGCGACGAAGGCGCGCAGGTGGCCCTGCCCGCCCGCGAGGCGGCCAGGGCCGAACTCAGCGAAGACCAGGCGGCTGCACTCGGCTCGGTGCGCGAAGTGCCCGAACGGCTGCCCGGCAAGGCCGCCTGATGCAGGCGCTGCTCGCTTCGTGGCGGCGGCTGGTGCTGCTGCGCTATCTGTTCGCCAGCGTCGGTGCGCTGGCGGTCGATCTGGGCAGTTTCCTGGCGCTGCTGGCGCTGGGTACGGCGGCAGCCCCGGCCTCGGCGGCTGGCTATGCGCTGGGTATCGTCGCGCATTGGCTGGCGTCGAGCCGGACGGTGTTCGTCGGTGGCGTCGCCGAACGCGGGGCCGAGCGGACGCGTCAGAAGGCCTTGTTCGTCGGTTCGGCGCTGGTCGGGCTCGCGCTGACCACCGCGATTGTTGCCAGCGGCACGGCACTGGGAATGGACCCGCGCCTGGCCAAGCTGGGTGCCATTTTCGTCAGCTTTGCGGTGACCTGGCTGCTGCGCAGCCGGATTGTCTTTGGTTCCGGGGTTCGCGCGTGACTCACGCCGAGCGCCGCGGCCGCGCTGGTGTCGCCCTGGGCGGCGCGCCGCAATCGCGCGTGTTCGGTGGGGATCGCGGGTTTCTCAATCTCGTCATCCCCTGGCTGCTGTTATGCCTGCTGCTGATCGGGACCTCCGCGCACCGCATCGCCGGGCTGCAAATGAGCGACCCCGACGATTACATGCGGCTGCTCCAGGTGCAGGACTGGCTCGCCGGGCAAAGCTGGTGGGATGTCGCCAATTACCGGATGGGCAGCCCGCCGGGTGCCGACATGCACTGGTCGCGGCTGGTCGATCTGCCGATTGCGGCGGCGATACTGGCGGCGCGGCTGGTCGTCTCCGATGGCAGCGCGGTTCGCTTTGCGACGACTTTGATCCCCTTGCTGCAGCTGCTGACCGCGATGGTGCTGATGCGCGGCATCCTGCGCTGCCTCGAGTTCAAGGGGGCCAGCGCCAATCTCGGCACGCTGATCCTGCCGCTGCTGCCGCTGCTGGCCGGGGCGTTTGCGCCGCTGCGGATCGATCATCATGCCTGGCAGGGGCTGATCGCGCTCGCGATGCTGCGGATGCTGGTCGATCGCCGGATGCCCGAACGCCGCGCACTGGAAGCGGGCCTGCTCGGCGGGCTGCTGGTCACTGTCTCGATCGAGGGTATGCCGGTACTGGCGGCGTTCGGCAGCTTCTATGCGCTGCTGTTCCTGCAGGGCGAGCGCGGCACCCTGCTGCGCAATTATCTCGCTGGAATCGCGGCCGCTGCGGCGGCATTGTTCGTGCTGACCCGGCCGTTCGGCGAATGGCAACTAGCCTATGACGATGCGATCAGCTGGCCGCAACTGGCGACCTTTGCCGTGGCCGCAGCGGCCGCGCATTGGGTCAGGATCCACCGCAACTGGCTTGGCTGGCCGCAGCGGCTTGTCCGGCTCGGACTGATCGGCGGTCTTGCGCTCGTCCCGCTGCTCTATGGGCTCGGCGAGCGTGCGTTCCGCCCGTTTGCGGGGCTCGATCCGCTGCTGCGCCGCTACTGGCTCGACAATATCGGCGAGGTTCGCCCGCTGTGGCAGCAACCGGCCGATGCCGCCGCGATGCTGCTGGCGATGGTGGCGATCGTCGGGGTCGCGCTGTTCCTGAAGCGGTCGAAGATGCGCAACTCGGGCAATCCGTGTGGCTGGCTGGCGGTCTGTGTCTGCGCCGGGCTGATGACGCTGCTGTCGCTGCTGGTGTTTCGCACCGCGCTGACCGCGCAGCTGATGCTTGCCCCGCTCTGCGCGCTGTTGCTGCACGATGCCCTGCGCGCCGCCAACCGGCTGTCCGGGCCGCTGCTGCGCATACCGGCTACCCTGCTGGCTTTGATCGCGCTGACCCCGGCAGGCGGCTCGATGGCCGGAGCGGCGGTGCTGCGCGCGCAGCATGTCACACGCTATGCGACTTCCGATTTTACCGCGACCAGCTGCGATCTGTCGCGCTTGGCGGCCCTCCCACGCGGACACGTTTTCGCCACGCTCGACCTCGGACCTGAACTGCTGGTCCGGACCACCCATACGGTCGAGGCCAGCGGATACCACCGCAATGCCACCGCGATGCTCCGCGTGGTCCGCGGCTTTACCCACACACCCGATGCTGCCCGCGCCGAGGTGCGCGCCAGCGCGGCGGACTATGTCGTGCTGTGCAAGGGCGCGGGCGACACGCAGGTGTTTCTCGAAGCCGGACCGGCCAGCCTTGCGTCGGCCTTGGTCGGCGAGAAGCCTCCGGCCTGGCTGGCTATCGTGCCGGGCTTTGCCGGTGGCGGCCTCGCGGTCTATCGCGTCACCGAGTAGCGGGCGCCGCGGCCCGGCTTGGCCGGAACATCATCGCGTCGCCGTTCATGCAGTAGCGCTTGCCGGTGGGCCGGGGGCCGTCGTTGAAAACGTGGCCCAGATGCCCGCCGCAGCGGCTGCAATGCACCTCGGTGCGCGGAATGCCGACGTCCCAATCGGTCGAAGTGGCGATCGCGCCGGGCAGCGGGCGCCAGAAGCTGGGCCAGCCGGTGTTGCTCTCGTATTTGGTAGTCGATGAAAACAGCGGATTGCCATCCGCCGCGCAGACGAACGTCCCCGCGCGCTTCTCACCCAGAAGTGGCGAGGTGCCCGGCACTTCGGTGCCTTTCTCGCGCAGGATATGAAACTGGTCGCGCGTCAGCCGCCGCCGCCATTCGCCTTCGGTAAAGCGCACCGGATAGGGTTTGGCTTCGGCCCCGCTTCCGCAGGCAGCGAGCGCCAGCCCCGCAGCCGACGTGCCCAGCCAGCCCAGAAAACGGCGGCGCGGCAATAAGGGTGAATTCCGGACCATCGCGGTTCCTCTCAATGCTCTCTATACGCTCGGGAGCGCCGAAAGGATGCAGCGCGTCAGAACTTCTCCAGCGTCACTTCGAGCTTGCGGAAGCCATGGACGAAGTTGGCGCGGACCCGCTCGACCTTGCCGGTCACATTCACCCGCATCCGCCGGCTGTGCATTTCCTCGAGCAGGGTCTTGAGCTGCAACTCGGCCAGCCGGGCGCCGACGCAGCGGTGGATGCCATAGCCGAAAGCGAGATTGCGGCGCGCGTTTGTGCGCCCCACCAGCAGCTTGTCGGGCTCGTCGAACACCGTCTCATCGCGGTTGGCAGAAAGGTACCACAGCACCAGCTTGTCGCCCTTTTTCACCTCGTGGCCGAACAGCTCGCAATCGGCGGTCGCGGTGCGGCGCATATGCGCCAGCGGGGTGACGAAGCGGATGCATTCCTGCACCGTATTGGGGATCACCGAAGCGTCGGCCTCGAAGATCGCGCGCTGATCGGGAAACTGGTCGAGCGCGTGGACGATGCCCGACATCGTGTTGCGGGTGGTATCGTTGCCGCCGACGATCAACAGCACCAGATTGCCCATGAACTCCTGCGGGCTCATCTGGCTCATCGCCTCGGAATGGATCATCATCGAAATGAGGTCGGGGGTCGGCTCGGCATTGCTCCGCTCGATCCACAGCCGCTGGAAATAATGCGCCATCTCGCCGAGGATTTCGAACCGCGTGTCTTCGAGACCGCGCGCCAGGCCCACTTCGACGTCGCCGGCCCAATCCGACCAGAAGGTCAGCAAATGGCGATCTTTCCACGGAAAGCCGAACAGCAGCGCGAGCATCCCGGTGGTCAGCTCGATCGAAACCCTTTCGACCCAGTCGAACTGCTCGTCATAGGGCAGGCTATCGAGCACCGCCGCCGTGCGGGCGCGGATTTCGGTCGACATCCGCTCCATCTCGGCCGGGGTGAAGGCAGGCGCAACGGTGCGGCGCTGCCCGGTGTGCTGGGGTCGGTCCATCGCGATGAACATCGGCAGGCGGCGCTCTTCGAGCTGGTCCTGGGTGGCATCCACCGGTGGATCGCCGATCGTGATCCCGCCCACTTCCCACGACGAGGAGAACAGCTCGGGCAGCGATTCGACGTGCTGGATCGCTTTGGAGGTGGTCACATTCCAGTAATCGCCAAACGGGGTGCCGGTGACCTTGTTGACCGGGGCCTTCGCGCGCATCTCGGCGAAAATCGGTTGCCAGCGATCCTCGACATAGATGTCGCTGCGGCTGACGTCCCACGGGTGGGTGTGCAGCGGCAGCTCCTGCTGGTGCTCACGCAGCCACCCCTCAAAGGCTTCGCTGGCCCCCGGACCGGTACGGTAGGTGAAAGGCTGGTCGGTGGAAATCGGATTCGTGGCCATCGCAGGTTCCTCTCCAGCGCATCGCCGGGGCGATGCGTTGCTCGCAGAGACTTATCCTGCCTAACTTACCGGAGAGTCAATAGTTGCACCGGATCGGAGGCAGTTATTGCGCGGCGGCCCGTGCCCCGAACCAGCTGCGCTTGGGCTTGCTGGCCGCCGGACCCGATTTCATCACCCGGCGGCGGAACACGCTTGCCCCGATGCGGACGAACAAGGCCACGCAGACCGCTTGCCAGCCGATTGCCACAAGGTGCGGCCACACATCGCCGTGCTGTGCTGCGCGCGCGAGCATGGCGAAGGGCGAACTGAACGGCACCACCATCGCGGTCAGCTCGATGATCGAGCCGGACTGCGCCATTGCGTAGCTGGCGAAAAAGAACACCAGCAACTGGAGCATCGTCACCGGCATCGACAGCGTCTGCACCTCGCGCACAGTCGAAGCCATCGAGCCGATCGCCAGGAACAGCGAGCCGAGGATGAGGTAGCCCATCGAGAAATAG
>JANOOJ010000355.1:0-1988 GCA_031421295.1 Novosphingobium sp. | reverse complement strand
CTCCACGGCATGGGCGAGGATGTCTATGCCGAACTCGCCAAGCTCGAAGCGGCGGCAGGCGAAGCGCGAACCCCGGTGCGGATTTACGCCCCCGTCGGCGGGCACAAGGAACTGCTCGCCTATCTGGTGCGCCGCCTGCTCGAAAACGGGGCCAACTCGTCGTTCGTCAACCGCATGGCCGATGCCGAAGTGCCGGTGAGCGAGCTGGTCGGCGATCCGGTGGCCGAACTCGCCGCGCTCCAGCCGCGCCGCAATCCCGCGATCCCGTTGCCCAGGGACATCTTTCCGGGGCGGGTGAACAGCGCAGGGCTCGATCTGGCCGATCCGCTGGTGCTGGCGCCGCTGCAAGTGAAGCTGGCAGCGATTGCGGATGTGGTGTGGGAAGCTGGACCGACGATTAGCGCGGGCCCTTCGACGGGCTCAGGGCGGGCGGGTTCGGAGTCCAGAACAAAATCCGCTCATGCTGAGCTTGTCGACCCGCAGGGGGCCGACGGCCAACCACGCACGATACGCTCGCCCCACAATAGCTCGCACCAAGTCGGACCCATGCGCGAGGCCACTGCCGCCGATGTCGATCTGGCCGTCACCCGCGCCGTCGCCGCCCAACCCGCCTGGGATGCACTCGGCGGCAAGTGGCGCGCGGAGCTGCTCGAAGCCGCCGCCGATGCCTTCGCGGCGCACCGCGAAGAGATCATCTCGCTGTGCCAGCGCGAGGCGGGGAAGACCTTGGTCGATGCGGTGCTCGAACTGCGCGAGGCGGTCGATTTCCTGCGCTATTACGCCAGTGAAGCCCGCCGCCTGTTCACGGGCGAGCTGCCACTGCCCGGCCCGACGGGGGAGAGTAACACGCTGCGGCTCGCCGGGCGCGGAGTGTTCGTCACCATCAGCCCGTGGAACTTCCCGCTGGCGATCTTCATCGGACCCGCCGCCGCCGCACTCGCCGCAGGCAACACGGTAATCGCCAAGCCTGCCGAGCAGACCCCGCTGATCGCGGCGCTCGCGGTCCGGCTGTGCCACGCGGCGGGCATCCCCGACGATGTGCTGCAATTGATCCCCGGCGACGGCAAGGTCGGCGCGGCGCTCACCGCGCATCCGCTCATCGCCGGGGTGGCCTTCACCGGGTCGACCGACACCGCGCGCGCGATCAACCGCAGCCTTGCCGCGCGCGACGGCCCGATCGCCACGCTGATCGCCGAGACCGGCGGGCAAAACGCGATGATCGTCGATAGTTCGGCGCTGCCCGAGCAGGTCACGCGCGATGTGGTCGCCTCGGCATTCCAAAGCGCAGGCCAGCGCTGCTCGGCGCTGCGCGTGATCTATCTGCAAGAGGACGTCGCCGACCACATGCTGGCGATGATCCGCGGCGGGTTCGAGGCGCTGGTGATCGGTAACCCGGAAGAGCTTGCCACCGATGTCGGCCCGGTGATCGATGCCGAAGCCAAGGCCGCGCTGGACCAGCATATCGCGGCCATGAAAGCTGCGGGCCGCACGGTCTGGCAGCGCCAACTGCCTGCCAGCACCAAGGGTGGCAGCTTCGTCGCGCCTGCGATCATCGAGATCGACAGCATTGCCGATCTCGCTTCCGAAAATTTCGGCCCGGTGCTCCACGTTGCGCGCTTTGCCGCCGATCAGCTCGAAGCCGTGGTCGAGGCGATCAACCGCACCGGCTATGGCCTGACGCTGGGCCTCCACAGCCGGATCGATGCGACCCGGCGGCTGGTCGCGGCGCGGGCCAAGGCCGGCAATTTCTACGTCAACCGCAACCAGATCGGCGCGGTGGTCGAAAGCCAGCCGTTCGGCGGCGAGGGCCTCTCGGGCACCGGGCCCAAGGCGGGCGGGCCACATTATGTCGCGCGCTTCGCAACCGAGCGGGTCACCTGCATCGACACCACGGCGGCGGGCGGCAATGCCTCGCTGATGGCGGGGAGCTAGGGTCGTTTCCACTCGGGTGGAAGCGGTACCGGCCCACTCCCCCGCCCGGCCACCCA
>JANOOJ010000354.1:0-4142 GCA_031421295.1 Novosphingobium sp. | reverse complement strand
CCGACGCGGTAGATATTGTGGTAGCTGCCGATCACCCACAGCGAGCCATTGGGCTTCAGAACCCGCCTCGCTTCGCTCAGCCAGGCTTTTGTAAAATCGTCATAAGTCTTGAAACTGTCGAACTTGTCCCAGTGATCGGTCACCGCATCGACATGGCTGCCATCGGGTCGGGCAAGATCGCCGCCGAGCTGGAGGTTGTAGGGCGGATCGGCGAAAACCATGTCCACGCAAGCGTCGGGCAGCGACTTCATCGCGGCAATGCAGTCGCCCGGCAGGATCTGGCTGAGCGGCAATTCCGGCCGCACAACCACCTTGGCGGGCCGCAGGCGCGCCCGTTCACCAACCAGCATATGCCCCATATTCGCCTGTCCAACCCCCAATATCGAACCGCAGGGTGAGTCCTCGGGAGTCCGCCGTCAAGCCGCGACTCCGCGCGAAGCCTAGCGAGACATGGTTAATTCGGCGTCAACGCGGGCGGAACGGAACGAGTCCGGCACTGCATGTAGAGTCCCCAAGCCAATTGTGGACTCGATATGTAGTGGTGTGGCGGCGAAGACTCGGCTGCGAAAATAAATCGCCGGTTCTCAGCGAAGGACCAATTCCAGCTGCGCCACCGGAGCAAAGCTGCGGCGATGCAGCGGGGTCGGGCCATGCGTGCGCAGCGCCGCCAGATGCTCGGGCGTGCCATAGCCCGCGTTGCGCTCCCAGCCGTAGTGCGGATGCGCCTGCGCATAATCACGCATCAGCCGGTCGCGGTGCTCCTTGGCGATGATCGACGCGGCCGAGATGCAGGGCTCGAGCGCATCCCCGCCGACGATCGGCCGCGCGGGCCAGCACCACTCGGGACGGCGACCCTGCGGCGTCAGATTGCCGTCGATCAGCACTTCGTGCGGGGCTTCATCGAGCTGTTCGCACAGTGCCGCCACCGCCAAAGTCATCGCCAGCATGGTCGCCCCGAAAATATTCAGTCGATCAATCTCATCCACTTCGACCACCCCGACCGCCCAGCGGCAGCGGCGCTTGATTACCGCCTCCAGCGCGCCGCGACGGTCGCGGCTGAGCTTTTTGGAATCGTCGAGCCCGCTGGGCCGGGGTCGGCACAGCACCACGGCCGCGGCCACAACCGGCCCGGCCAGCGGCCCGCGGCCCGCTTCGTCCACGCCGATAACCAGCCGTTGGGCGGGCTTGGCATCGCTGGCTTGGCCGTGCATTGTCAACGTCATGAAAATCAACACCCTCGCGCTCGCGCTATCGCCCCTCGTCCTGCTGGCTGCAAGCTGCGGTGCCGCACCAATTGGGGAAACTTCGGCCCGGACACCTGCCAAACCCGCTTTTACCACCACCGAAATGGGGCGGTTCGAGCAGCCGTGGGCGATGGCCTTCCTGCCCGGCAACCAGGGGCTGCTGATTACCGAGCGGCGCGGCAAGCTGAACTGGCACAGGCACGGTGCCGCGACGATCGAGGTCGCGGGGGTCCCGACGGTCGACTACGGCGGTCAGGGCGGGCTGGGCGATATTGTGCTTGGACCGGACTTCGCGACTAGCGGGATGGTTTATCTCAGCTGGGTCGAAGCGGGCGACGGCGATACGCGCGGGGCCGTAGTGGGCCGCGCCAAACTCGTGCTCGAAGGGACGCCCCGGCTTGAAGGCTTGCAGGTCGTCTGGCGGCAAAGCCCCAAGGTGGCGGGTCGCGGCCACTATGCCCACCGCATCGCCTTCTCGCCCGACGGCAGATACCTCTTCGTCGCCTCGGGCGAACGGCAGAAGATGACCCCGGCGCAGGATATGAACGCCAATCTGGGCAAGATCGTCCGGCTGTTGCCCGATGGCACTCCTGCACCGGGGAATCCGTTTGCCCGTCAAGGCGGCGTAACGGCGCAAATCTGGACGCTGGGACATCGCAACATTCTGGGCCTGCAATTCGACGCGCAGGGTCGGCTGTGGGGCCTGGAACATGGGCCCAAAGGCGGTGACGAGCTCAATCTCATCAAGGCTGGCCTGAACTACGGCTGGCCGGTGGCGTCCGACGGCGATCACTATGACGGACGGCAAATCCCGCGCCACGCGACGCGGTCCGATCTGGCCGCACCGGCGATCGGTTGGACCCCGGTGATCGCGCCGGGCGACTTTATCTTCGCTGCGGGCGCGATGTTTCCCGAGTGGCGCGGCCAGGCGATTATCGCAGGGATGGACTACCAGGGACTGGTCCGGGTGGGGGTCAGGGGGGAAAGCGCCAGCGAACTCGCGCGCTATCCGATGGACCGCCGCATCCGCGAGATTGCCCAGGCCGGCGACGGTTCGATCTGGGTGCTGGAGGATGGCGACAACGCCCGGCTGCTGCGCCTGTCGCGGTAAATTGCTTCGACATTCGGGAATGCGGCCCCTATCGGCCCGCCCCTATGCTTTCTGCCCCCACCCTCATCCCGCTCGACGCGGTCGACCCGGTGCTGGTCGAGGACTTGCTCGACCGCGCGTTCGAGCCTGAACGCCACGCCCGCACTGCTTACAGGGTGCGCGAAGGGACCGACTGGCTCCCCGCGCTGAGCTTTGCGGCGAAGGACGGCGATGACCATATCGTCGGCACGATCCAGTGCTGGCCACTCGCGCTGACCGATCCTGCCGGCAGACGGCACCCGTTGATCATGGTCGGCCCGGTCGCGGTGCTGCCCGAGCATCAGGGCAAGAGCTATGGCCAGGCGCTGATGCTCGCCAGCCTCGCCGCGCTCAGTCCCGAAGCGCCGCTGCCGCAGGTCATGATCGGCGATCCCGAGTACTACGGACGGTTCTTCGGCTTCACCAACGAGGCCACCGGCGGCTGGACCCTCCCCGGCCCGTGGGACCCGCGCCGACTCCTCGCGCGCCGCGATAATCCCGCGATGCTTCCCAAAGAGGGCACGCTTGGCCCTTGGCGATAAGGAAGTCGGGTTCACACGAAGACACGAAGATGTCGTTCTGCGCCGCAGGCTGACTACATAAAATCCACCGCCCGGGATGACAAAGCGGCTTCGCCGCAGGCACAACATCTTCGTGTCTTCGTGTGAACCATTATTGTTCCTTTCCCTATGATCTGCCATCGCGGCTGCAATGCCCTACACCCCGCCACCCGAACTCGCCGCCCTCTCGCTTGCCGAGGTGGCCGCGCTGGTGGCGGAGCGGAAGCTGCCGCCGGTCGAGCAATGGTCGCCCAGCCACAGCGGCGACAGCCTGATGCGGATCGGCGCGGACGGGCGCTGGTTCCATGATGCCAATGAATTTGGGGATGGCGAGATCAAGCGCCCGGCAATGGTTCGGGCCTTTGCCTCGCTGCTGCAGCGCGATGCCGACGGGCAGCACTGGCTGGTCACCCCGCAGCAAAAACTGAGCATCGCGGTAGAGGACGCCGCCTTCATCGCCACCGACGTGGTCCGGCAAGGCGACGCGCTGGCCTTCCGGCTGAACACCGACGAATTCGTGATCGCCGGACCCGAGCATCCGCTGCGCGCAGCGGGCGATGCCGATACCCCCGCGCTGTATCTGGCGGTGCGGGGCGGGACCGAAGCGCGGCTCAACCGCAGCACCTACTTGCAGCTGATCGAACTGGCCGACGACGCGCTTACGGTCTCCAGCCAAGGCGCGACCTTTTCGTTCGTTCCGGGATGAGCGCATTGGTCGAACGTCTCCGCCGCCTCCACACCGCAGGCCACGCAATCGAGTTGCCCGATTTGCGCGACGACAGCATGTTCGCGTTTGGCGAGACGCGCGATGCGGCGGTGCTGGCAGCGATTACCGACCGCAAGCGGCCCGGCTTCCTGCTGATCCACCGCCCCTCGAACATGCGCGCCCATCCCGGCCAAGTCGCCTTCCCCGGGGGCAAGCTCGATCCCGGCGAGGATGCCGAGCAGGCCGCTTTGCGCGAGGCCTATGAAGAGTTGGGCATCCACGGCGACGACGTGACGGTGATCGGTGCCAGCGACATCTACCGGACCGGCACCGGCTATTCGATCACCCCGGTGGTCGCCGTCGTCCCGCCCGACCTGCCGCTCCAGCCCAACCCCACCGAAGTCGCGGCGTGGTTCGAAGTGCCCGTCGATTTCGTGTTCGACAGCGTCAACCACGTCGAGCAATCGGTGCATTGGCAAGGGGCGGAGAGGCGCTACATCGAG
>JANOOJ010000353.1:0-14012 GCA_031421295.1 Novosphingobium sp. | reverse complement strand
GCGAAGCGCGCGGTCGCCTCGCGGATCATGTCGGCGCTCTCGCCCAGCTGGAAATCGAAGTCCGGAGTTGCGCGCATCATCTCTCGCCTGTCGCTTTGCTAATCTTGCGGACTAGCACGGGCAAGGGGCGGGGCGGAAGGGCCAGCTAATCGGCGCGGCAGCCGAAGCCAAAGCCGCCAAAGTCGCCGCCGCCTACCGGATCGCCCTGACCGCCGCCCGGGACGTCACCCTTGCCGCCGCCCTGGCTGCCACCCGGACATTCGAACTGCCGGTCGATAGCGGGATTCAGCTCGGGTTCGAGCGGAGCCTTCCCCGCCGGTGGCGGAGCGCGCAGCAGCGCGTGGAGCGCGGCAAGGCCTGTGTCGGACAGGCGGAACGGGCCGAGCGGCGGCTGATCGGGGCCGGGGACCAGCACCGCCAGTCCGGGCTCCTCGATCGCGACACTCGTGCCGCCCGCCATGACGTCGATTGCGCCCGGCGGCATGCCCTGCGCGTTGCGGCCGGGGCCGCGCAGCACGATCAGGCTGGCGGTCTCGGGATCGAGCCGGGGTGGCAGGGTCACCGCCTCGCCGCGCGCGATGCGCAGCGCATCGGGTCCGACCACGCCTTCGACGATGGTGCCGCGGATGCCGATCGAAGCCACCGGGGTGCGCAGCGACGATTGCCCTGGATTGGCGTGGAGCGCACGCCCCGACATGAACCGGAAGGCCCCGCGCGCGACCGTCCCGGTCAGCGAGCTTGCGCGGCGCGCCGGGTCGTAGACGAACCGGTCGATCCGCACCCGCGCGTTGGCCCCTACCGCGAAGCTCGAGCGGTCGAGCAGCAGCAGCTGCGCCGCGCTGGCCCCGCCGGTCAGCACCTCGTTGCCCAGCGCGACGCGCTCCTTCACCACCGCCGGGTGCGGCGCGGGATTGGCAATCCGCACATCGTTACGGACGACGGCGGTGACGCCAACGGTCTGCGCGGCTGCCGGGGCGGCGATCAGGGCAAGCAGGGCAAGTGCGGTCCAGCGGCTCATCGCGCGTTCCTTCCGGGTCCGAATTTCCAGATCAGGCGAAGTTCCCCGCCGAAGCTGCTGTAATCCTGTATGAAACTCGCCGCGTTGTAATTGCGATAGCTGTGCGAAATCGCGCCCTCCAGCGTCAGCCCGGTCCCGCCCAGCGGCAGGCCCAGCGCGGCACGGTTGTAGAACCGCCAGTCCTTGCGCTCGGGCACGAACGGTTCATCGCCGAAATCGACATGGCGCACGGTCGATTGAAAGGCAGCATAGGCCCCGCGCGAACCGAGTTGCGCCTCGAGCCCCGCAGCGATCCGCGCGGCGTAGTATTCGTTGGGGCGAAAGGCTGCAGATTTGACCTCGCCGCGCGCGTCGAGGAACCAGGTCACCGCGGCGCTGGCGCGGCCGCTATAGGCGATCGACGCGCCGTAATTCCACCCATCGAAGCCCGGCTGGTAGAATTCCTGCCTGACCGCGTCGGCGCGCAGGGTCAGGCGGCCGCTGTCGCCTGCGAAAAAGCTCGTCCGCAGCTCGCCGCCGTATTCGGTGACATAGCGTTGATCGTCGATCCGGCCGTAGCGGAGCAGCCCGCCCGCCGCGATCTCGCCCGCGCCGATCGCGTGGCCAAGCCCCAGCGCCGCGGCTCCGAACTGGTATTCGTGGTAAGGCCCCGCGATCACGTGCTTGGTGATCCCTGCGGCGTCGCCGTAAATAAACGCCCGGCCCAGCGCAAGCCGGGTGCTCAGCCGCGCGGTGACGACCCCGGCAAGGCCATCGGCGGCGGTTGCAAACCCGGCGGGCTGGAGCAGCGTTTCGCCCACACTATCCTGATCGTAGGTCAGCCCCAGCGCGACTTGTCCGCGCAGGTACGAGCGCGCGGTCGGGGTGGGTATCGCATCGCCGCCGCAGGCCGCGCGAACTTCGTCCCAGCCAGCGCCGCCGGCCTGCCGACCGGCCAGCGTTGCCAGTTCGAGCCGCGCCGCTTGCTGATCGTCGAGCCGACACAACAATGCCGCGTAAGCGAAGCGGACCTCGTCGGCTTCGGGATGGGCGATCAGCCCGCGTTCGAGTGTCGCCGCCGCTTCAAGCAGATCGCCGCCCGCTGCCTGCCGCCGCGCCAGCGTCAGTGCCCCGCCGGGAGACCTCGATTCGTCGGCCAGCGCATCGAGTGCCGCTTCGCCGCTATCCTGCGCGCTTGCCGGACTGCCAAACATCATGCCCGCCAGCAGCGCCGCGCCCGCAATTCCGATCGGTCTCATGCAATCCACTCCCGTCCTGTCACCTTCTATATTGGCGCGCGGGCTTCACCAATCTTTTCTGTGGCTGCGCGATTTGTCAGTCTGCCCGATCCGGGTTAGCCTGCGCAGCGCAAGGGGGGATGAAATGCAGCGGATTGGCGCGTTTCTGGCCGGTTTGAAGGGCGCGGTACTGCCCGGGCTGCTGGCGCTGCTGGCCGTGTTCGCGCTCCAGCTCAGCGGGGTCGCGGCGCTCGCTTCGATCGGCAATTTGGTGTTCGACAGCTACGTCCGCGCCGAGCCGCGCAGCTATGAGGATGCGGCAGTCCGCGTGGTCGACATCGA
Source organism: Novosphingobium sp. (assembly GCA_031421295.1). Taxonomy (GTDB): domain Bacteria; phylum Pseudomonadota; class Alphaproteobacteria; order Sphingomonadales; family Sphingomonadaceae; genus Novosphingobium. The sequence continues at coordinate 11,435 of JANOOJ010000353.1, read as the reverse complement.
TGAGGAAACGATCCGGCGCTACGGCCAATGGCCGTGGCCGCGCACGCAGTTTGCCGGACTGGTCGACCGCCTGGGCGAGGCGGGGGCAGCGGCGATCGCGCTCGACATCGTGTTCTCCGAGCCCGACCGCACCTCGCCCGCGCGGATCGCCGCGCAATACAGCGATCCGCGTGTGATCGAGGCGCTGCGGCGGTTGCCCGACAACGATGCTGCGCTGGCGGCGAGCTTCGCCAAAACCCCGGTGGTGGCGGGCTATTTCCTGACTCGCGATAGCCTAGTGGTGGTGGCCAGCCCCAAGGCCGGAATCGCGGTATCGGGCACCCCGCCCGACACCTGGCTCCCCGCCTATAGTAACGCGATCCTGCCGCTGCCCGAGCTTTATGCGGCAGCCCCCGGCAGCGGCTTCCTCACCCTGCAAGGCGATAGCGACGGAATCATCCGCAAGGCCCCGCTGCTCGCGCGGCAGGGCGCGCAAATCCTGCCGTCGCTCAGCCTCGAGGCTCTGCGCGTGGCGCAAGGTGCAGGCTCGATCATCGTCAAGACCAGCGACGGCAGCGGCAACATGGCGGGCGGCGGCGCACCGGGGGTCACCTCGCTCAAGGTCGGGCAGTTCGAGGTGCCGACCACCCGCGCGGGCGAATTGTGGATGCACTACACCGCGCCGCACCCCGAGCGGGTGATCCCGGCGTGGAAGATCCTCTCGGGCGAAGTTTCACCGGCGCAGATGGCACAGCAATTCGGCGGGCAGATCGTGTTCGTCGGGACCGGCGCGATCGGCTTGCGCGATCTGGTCGCGACCCCGGTGCAGGAGCGCGAATTGGGGGTGATGATCCACGCGCAGGCGGTGGAGCAGATGGTGCTGGGCAGATTTTTGATCCGCCCCGACTGGGCCGACGGGCTGGAGCGGACGCTGCTGCTGCTGCTCGGCGGGATATTGGCGCTGATCCTCCCCCGGCTGGGGGCGACCAAAGGCGCGGCGCTCGGGCTGATCTTCGTTGGCCTGGTGGTTGGCGGGAGCTGGCTCGCCTATCACCAGTATCGCTTCCTGCTCGATCCGACCTGGCCGCTACTCGCGGTGCTGGCGGTCTATGCGACCGAGACGGTGGTGACCTACGCCCGCGAGGAGCGGCGGCGCAGCTATATCCACCAGGCCTTCGACCGTTACCTCTCGCCCGAACTGGTGCGGCGGATCGCCGCCGATCCGGGCCAGCTCGAACTCGGCGGCGAGGAGCGCCAGATGACCGTGCTGTTCGCCGATATCCGCAGCTTCAGCCGCATTTCGGAACGGTTCACCGCGCACGATGTCATCCGCTTCCTGATCGGCTTCCTGACCCCGATGTGCGACATCCTGCTCGCCCGCAAGGCGACGATCGACAAGTTCATGGGCGACGCCATCCTCGCCTTCTGGAACGCCCCGCTCGACGATCCGGAGCAATATGCCAATGCCGCCACCGCCGCGCTGGAGATGATGGCGCGGCTTAAGACGCTCAATGCCGAGAAGGCTGCTGGAGCCGAGCCATGGCCGGGGGAAGTCAAGATCGGCATCGGGCTCAACGCCGGGCTGTGCTGCGTCGGCAATATGGGATCGGCGCAGCGACTGTCCTATTCGCTGATCGGCGATACCGTGAACCTCGCCTCGCGGCTGGAGGGGCTGACCAAATTATACGGCATCGGCATCGCGGTGGGCGAGGATTTGTGCGCGCAGCTCCCCGATTTCGCGACACTGGCGATCGACCGCGTGCGCGTGGTCGGACGCGATGCGCCGGAAGAGGTTTCGGCGCTGGTCGGGGATCGGGCCTTGGCGCAGGATCCTGGATTCCGGACTTTTGCCGATGGTCACGCGGCGATGCTGGCGGCCTATCGGGCGCAAGACTGGGATGGAGCGGCGGCGTGGCTTGAGTCAGCCGCCGCCGAAGCGCAGCGGCTCGGGGTCGCCGGGGTTTATGCGCTGTACCTTGCGCGGATTGCGACGCTCAGGTCCGATCCGCCCGATGCGGGGTGGGACGGCGTCTATATGGCTGTGGAGAAATAGCCGGGCTGGCGCAGCGCGATTGTCGATTGGGTTTCCGTAGGTTACCTTTCCCGCGTCGCGATTGCAGGAGGGAGCAAGGCCGGTGACAGCACGAACTTCGCCCCGCCGCTGGCTCTCTCCCCGTGCGGGGAGAGGATACGCAGGCTTGCAAGCTTGCTTGCTAGCCGCAGTTGGAGAGGGGCGTACTGCCCTCTCGGCGTCGCACCCCCCTCTCCAAGCTTCGCTAGCTCCGTGCGGAGCAAGCTGCGCCATCCTCTCCCCCGATGGTGGAGAGAGGCAGTGGTGATGGTCTCACGGTCGCGCTTGCTCATCGCCGTACTGGTTGCGATATTGCTGGTCATGGCCTTGCAGCCGTTGCTGGCCCAGCGCTTCGAAGGCGTGGCGAGTTGCGCCGGATCGACCTGCCACGGCCGTTCCGAAGGCAATGGCGCGGTGGTGCGGCAGGACGAATTGCTGCGCTGGCAGGAGCCGTCGAGCCCCGGCGGGGCGCATAGCCGGGCGCTGGCGGTGCTCTCGGGTCGGCGCGGCCAGCAGATCGCGGCCTCGCTCGGGCTGGGCAGCGCCGCAAGCGCGCCCGCCTGCCTCGGCTGCCACGCCACCAACGCCCCGGCGGCGGCGCGCGGCGGGCGCTTCCAGCTGAACGAAGGGGTCGGCTGCGAAAGCTGCCACGGGCCTGCGTCGGGCTGGCTGGCGACGCATTACACGTTGCCCGCAACCCATGCCGCCAATGTTGCGCAGGGGCTGACCCCGCTGAACAATCCGCAGGTCCGCGCGGGGGTGTGCCTCGATTGCCATTTCGGCAGCAGCAAGCCCGGCCAGTTCGTTACCCACCGGATGATGGCGGCGGGGCATCCGCGCATTTCCTTCGAGCTCGACCTGTTCTCGGCGCTCCAGCAGCACCATAACGAGGATGCGGACTATGCGGCGCGCAAGGGGCGGACCGATAATGTCCGGCTGTGGGCAGTAGGTCAGGCCGAAGCGATCCGCCGTTCGCTCAGCCTGTTCGCCCAGCCGCGCTTCGCCACCGAGGGCATCTTCCCCGAATTCACCTTCTACGATTGCCACAGCTGTCATCGCGAGATCGATGACAAGGCCGCGCGCACCCGGACTTTCGAGGTCAATCCGGGCCGCCCGATCCCGCTGGGTATGCCGCCCTATCAGGACGAGAATATCATCATGCTTGTCGCGGTCGCCAAGGCGCTGGCGCCGGGACAAGCGGCGCGCTTCGATGCCGCCAGCCGCAGCTTCCATGCGGCGATGGGGACGGGCCGGGGTGAAGCAGTCGCCGCTGCGGCGCGGCTCAACAGCGCGGCGGGCGGGCTGTCCGATGCGCTGGCGCGGGGGAGCTATCGCGGGGACGCGGCCTTCACGGTGATCGCGACCATTTCGGGGCAGGCGATCGCGCCGCGCTTCACCGATTACGAAGGCTCGGTTCAGGCGGTGATGGCGGTCGATACGCTGCTCAATGCGCTGGTCCGTGAAGGGCGGGTCACGGTCGGCGCGGCGGCGGGGATCCGCGCGCAAGTCAACCGCGCCTATGCCGCCGTCGGCAGCCCGCGCAGCTACGATCCCCCCGCCTTCCGCGCCGCGCTGGGCCAGGCCGCGCGCAGCATCGGGGCGCTGCGGTGTGATTTTGGCGCAACCGACTCCCCTCCCGCAGGCGGGAGGGGTAGGGGGTGGGCGATGTCTCACCGAGAGCGGCGAGCCTAAAGGCCCACCCCGCTGCGACTAGGCCTCGCTGCGCGAAACCAAGTCTCGCGCCCCTCCCGCCTGCGGGAGGGGTATTGGCGATAGCATTACTGCTCGCCGCCTGCGGAGGCGGTGGGTCGAGCGGCGGTGGCGGCGGGAGTGCACCCACGCCTGCCCCGACGCCCGCGCCAACGCCGCCACCTGCCGGAACTTATGCCGCACCCGCCGCCGAGGCGCTGAGCATCGCCGATGTCCAGAAGATCATCGCGCAAGCCGGGGCGCAGGCCGTCACCGATGGGCGTCCGGCGGTGATCGCGGTGACCGACCGGGTCGGCAATGTGCTCGGCATCTTCCGCATGACCGGCGCGCCGGTGCTCGCGCAAATCCCGCCCGCGCCCGATGGCACCAGCCGCGACGTGCAGGGCCTCGCGGTCCCGACCGAAGCCGCCGCGCTCGCCAAGGCGATCACCGGGGCCTATCTTTCGAGCGGCGGCAATGCCTTCTCCACCCGCACCGCCAGCATGATCGTCCAGCAGCACTTCCCCCCCGCGCCATCGACCGTCGGGCTGGAAAGCGGGCCGCTGTTCGGGGTGCAGTTCAGCCAGCTGCCGTGCTCGGACCTGGCGGCGCGGTTCGGTTCCGCCGGGTTCGACGCGCTGATCGGCCCCAAGCGTTCGCCGCTGGGGCTCGCCGCCGATCCGGGCGGGTTCCCGCTCTATAAAAACGGGGTGGTGGTCGGCGGGATCGGCGTGCTGGCCGATGGCCGATACGGCTTCGACCCCAATGTGCTCGATGTCGAAAACGACGCGGACGAGCGGATCGCGCTGGCGGGAACCTTGGGGTTCGAGGCCCCGGGCGCGATCCAGGCGACCCAAATCCATCTTGACGGCACCCAGCTGCGGTATTCGGATGTCGGCTATGCGGCGGTGACCAGCGCGGCTTCGGCGACTTACGCCGCAATCAGCCCGACCTACGGCGCGCCGGTCGCGCTGACCGGCTATACCACCGCGACGCTCAGCGCGGGCAGCGCCTATGGCAGCGAGAGTTCGGGCATCCGCCGCGCGACGAGTGCCGAATTTGCCAATGGCGACGCCTTCGTGCTGACCGACGGGAGCGGCGCGGGCCGTTTCCCGATCCGCGCGGGGACCGACGCGGGGGATGTCGCCAGCCCGCTCACCGCCGCCGAAGCCAACGCGATCCTTGCCCAAGCCTTCGCGGTGATGAGCCGGGCGCGCGCGCAAATCCGCGCACCCCTCGATAGCCGCGCGCAGGTCTCGATCTCGCTGGTCGACACGCGCGGGGCTGTGCTGGGGCTGGTGCGTTCGCCCGATGCGCCGCTGTTCGGAATCGATGTGTCGCTGCAAAAGGCGCGCACCGCAGCGTTCCTGTCGCACGCCCGCGCCGCCAGCGATCTGCTCGCTGATCCCAGCGCCGATGTGCGCGGCTTCGTCCCCGCAACGCGGAGCTTCCTCAATGATCCCAATGCCTTGACCGGGGCCATCGCCTTCTCCAATCGCGCGGTCGGCAATCTCGCCCGGCCCTATTTCCCCGATGGCGAGGTCGGGCGACCCAACGGTCCGTTCTCGCGCCCGATCGCCCAGTTCAATCCGTTCTCGACCGGGCTGCAATCGGCGCTGGTGCTGACCAACCTCGCGCAGCATCTCAACTTCGCCAGTAGCGCGAGCGGAACCGATACGCGGCGGCGCTGCACCTTCCTGCCCGATGCCGTGGCGGGGACCAACCGGTTGCAGAACGGTTTGCAGATTTTCCCCGGCGCGGTGCCGATCTATCGTGGCGATGTTCTGGTCGGCGCAATCGGCGTTTCGGGCGACGGGATCGACCAGGACGACATGATTTCGTTCCTCGGGCTGGCGAGTGCCGGGCTGTCGGTCGGCAATGCGCCGCTGGCACGCCGCGCCGATACGCTGGTGGTGCCGGTCAGCGGCGGCTCGGCGCGTTTGAGATACGTCTCATGCCCGTTTGCGCCCTTTGTCGGCTCGTCCGACCAGAACGTCTGTCAGGGGCTGTGATGGGGCCGGGGGCGCTTCTGCTGCTGCTGCAAGCCGCGCCCGCCGAAGCGCCGCCCCTTGCGCCGGATGTCGAAGAACCGCGCCCGCTCGACACCGAAGTGATCGAAGGCCGCCGCCGTCCCGGCTATACCGCGCCGCTGCCCGATGCAGTGACGCAGGACAATCCCGGTGCGGTCCGCGCGCCGCCGCCGCAGGCCTTCCCGACCGACCAGTTCCCGGTGCCCGACCGCTGGCGGCTGATCGAGACGCTGGGGCTGGTCAAGGAACGCTGGTGGGACCCCTATCACCAGAACACGCTCAAGGGTGACCGCCCGATCGACCGCGCCAAGGTTCCGTGGCTGCCGATCAAGGGTGACGACTGGTTCTTCGTCGGCAGCCTGACCAGCGACACGGTGATCGAGCCGCGCACTTTCCCGATTCCGGTCGGGGTGCAGACCACCGAACGCGGGCAGAGCCTCGACGTGTTTGGCAAGGACGCCAGCTATGTGCTGTCGCAAACCTTCATCGCCAGCGCCGCGCTGATCAAGGGCAGCACCGCGTTCAAGCCGCCCGACATCGAGTACCGCGTCACGCTGGCGTTCAACCTGAACTACGTCGATGTGCCCGAAAAGCGCGTGTTGTTCGTCGAGCCGTCGAAGCCGAGCCACCGCTACGACCAGTTCCTGGGGGTGCAGGAGGCCTTCATCGACTACCATCTGCGCAATGTCTCGGACCGCTACGATTTCGATTCGATCCGGGTGGGTATCCAGCCGTTCCAGAACGATTTTCGCGGCTTTCTGTTCAACGACCAGCAGCTCGGGGTGCGGCTGTTCGGCAACCGCGACAACAACCGCGTGCAGTACAATCTCGCGCTGTTCTGGCGGCTCGAGAAGGACACCAATTCGGGCCTCAACAATCTCACCGAAAGCCCGCGCGACGATTTTGTGGCGATCGCCAACCTCTATCGCCAGGATTTCCTGATCTCCGGGCTGACCAGCCAGCTCTCGGTGACCTACAACCGCAACCGCGAGGCGGATTCGATCAAGGTCGATGACAACGGCTTTCCGGTCCGCCCGGCGCTGCTCGGCACCCTGCGCGGGCGCGATTACGACGTGGTTTATCTCGGCTATTCGGCGGATGGCCGGATCGGGCGGGTCAATCTGACCGCCGCAAGCTATCTGGCGCTCGGCAAGGATCGCAACAGCTTCTTCACCGATCGCCCCGCGAACATCCGCGCCGGCTTCGCGGCGGCAGAACTGAGCTACGACCGGGACTGGATGCGCTTCCGCCTCTCGGGGCTCTACGCCAGCGGCGACGGCAATCCGGACGACGACCAGGAAACCGGGTTCGACGCGATTTTCGAGAACCCGGTCTTCGCCGGGGCGGATACCTCGTACTGGATCAGGCAGACGATTCCCTTCGCCGGCGGCGGCCGGGCGGTGGCGATCAACGGGCGCAACGGGGTGCTCAATTCGCTGCGCTCATCGAAGGAGCAGGGGCAGTCGAACTTCAACAACCCTGGCACGCTGCTGGTGGGCGCGGGGGCCGATTTCGACCTGACGCCCGAGGTGCGCGTTTCGGGCAACGCCAACCATCTGTGGTTCCAGAACACCGCCGTGCTACAAAAATTGCGCAATGAGGGGAGCATTCCGAAAAGCATCGGCTGGGACCTGTCTGCTGCCGCAACCTGGCGACCCCAGGCGAACCAGAACATCGTCCTGCGGCTCTCGGCGGCGGCGCTGCTGCCGGGCGCGGGGTTCCGCGATCTGTTCGCCAATGAGGGGCGAAAGCGGAACTATTATTCGATCCTCGCCAATGCGATTTTGACTTACTGATGCGCGGATTGCTCGCCTCGATACATCCTTCTCCCCTCCCCGTCGGGGAGGGGTCGGGGGTGGGGGTTCGACGCTCGCGCCGAGCACCCCCACCCAGCCTCCCCCTCCGGGGGGAGGGGCTAAGAAGGCTGGCCCTTCTGCTCGTCGCGATTTTGTTTCTGGCCATGCCCGTCAGCCTCCACGCCAGCGACGCCGAAAAGCCGGTCGCACGGGTCTACAAACTCTCCCCGCCCGCGCCGAAGGGTCAAACCGTCGCCGACGTCGCGCTCAAATCCCAAGGCTGCACCTCGTGCCACACCGCCTCGGACGCGCCCTCGATGCACGTCAGCCCGGCAGTGCGGCTGGGCTGCGCCGATTGCCACGGCGGCGATGCGTCGGTGCGCGGCAATCCTTCGCTCGCCCGCGACGATCCGGCCTATGTCGCCGCGCGCGAGGCGGCGCATGTACTGCCGCGCTATCCAAAGGCCTGGCATTATCCCAGCTCGGCCAATCCCAAGGGCAGCTACACGCTGCTCAACAAGGAAGCGCCGGAATACGTCCGGTTCGTCAACCCCGGGGACTACCGCGTGGCGCGCGAGGCTTGCGGGGCGTGTCACTTGTCCACGGTCGAGGCGGCGGAACGCTCGCTGATGGCCTCAGGCGCGATGCTGTGGGGCGGGGCGGCTTACAACAACGGCGTGGTCCCGTTCAAAAACTACATCTTCGGCGAGGCCTACACCCGCGAGGGCGAGGCGGCCAAGATCGTCTCGCCCGGCAATCCACCCGGCACGGTCAGCCCGCGCCAGGCCGCGCGCGGCGCGCTGGCCGAGCTCTATCCGCTGCCCACCTGGCAGGTGATCCCGCCGGGCGATGTGTTCCGCGTGTTCGAGCGCGGCGGGCGCAATATCGCCACCCAGTTCCCCGAGATCGGCCTGCCAAATTCGACCGGCAGCATCCAGCGGCTGGAGGAGCCGGGCCGCCCCGATCTCAAGCAGTCCAATCGCGGACCCGGCACCGGGCTGCGTGTCGCGATCCCGGTGCTCAACATCCACAAGACCCGGCTCAACGACCCCTACATGTGGTTCATGGGGACCAACGACCAGCCGGGCGACTATCGCCATTCGGGCTGCACCGGCTGCCATGTGATCTATGCCAACGACCGCGAACCGAGGCACTCGCTGACCTATGCGCAATACGGCCGCGACGGGCAGACCATCACGACCGATCCGACGATTGCGGGCAAGCGTCAAATCGGGTCGGGCGAACACGAAGACGAGATCCTGGTAAGCCAAGGGATGCGTCACGGCAGTCTTTACATGGGTTCCGCTACCGAGACCGACGAAAAAGGCCATCCGCTCCAGCACATCTTCACCCGCGCAATCCCGACCGCGCAGTGCATGACCTGCCACATGCACCAGCCCAATATCTTCCTGAACAGCTTCCTCGGCTACACGATGTGGGACTATGAGGCCGATGCACCCAAGATGTGGCCCGCCAAGCAGCGCTACCCGACCGCCGCCGAAGTCCGCGCGGTGGAAGACCGCAACCCCGAGGCCGCTAGTCCCAGGGGGCTGTGGGCCGATCTCGATTTCCTGCGCAACGTCTACGATCTCAACCCCGAGCTCAAGGATACCCAGTTCGCCGATTATCACGGCCACGGCTGGAACTTCCGCGGGGTGTTCAAGCGCGACCGCGAGGGCAATCTGCTCGATGCGCAAGACAAAGTGGTCTCGCCCGACGATCCCGAGAAATGGCGCAAGGCGGGCGAACCCAAATTCGTCGAACCCGGCATCAACCCCGGCAAGACTGTGCATCTGATGGACATCCACGCCGAGAAAGGCCTGCAATGCGCCGATTGCCACTTCGCGCAGGACAGCCACGGCAACGGGCTGATCTACGGCGAAGTCGCCAATGCGGTCGAGATCGGGTGCAAGGATTGCCACGGCACGGCGGACGCCTATCCCACGCTGCTGACCTCGGGCCCCGCCGCGCCGCCCAAGGGGACCAACCTCGCGCTGCTGCGCAATCCCGATGGCCAGCGGCGGTTCGAATGGGCGTTCGACAGCGGCGGACGGCGGGTCCTAATCCAGCGCTCGATCGTCGACCCGGCGCTGCAATGGACGGTGCGGCTGACCAAGGACAGCGTCGATCCCGCCGCGCCCACCTTCAACGAACGTTCGGCGCGGGCCAAGCTGATGAGCCGCTCGGGGGCGGAGGACGGCAGCTTTGGCTTCGGTCCCGGCGTAGCCAAGGACGACCGCGCGCACGATGACGGCAAGATGGCCTGCTTCACCTGCCATCTTTCGTGGACCACCAGCTGCGGCGGGTGCCATTTGCCGATCGAGGCCAACTGGAAGAGCACCACCCACCACTACGAGGGCGAGGAAACCCGCAACTTCGCGACCTACAACCCACAAGTCGCGCGCGACGACATGTTCCAGCTGGGGCGGCACCAGACCACCAAGGGCAACCAGATCGCCCCGGTCCGCTCGACCTCGGCGCTGATCCTCTCCTCGACCAATATCAACCGCGAGCGGATCTATATCCAGCAGCCGCCGATCAGCGGGATCGGCTTTTCGTCGCAAGCCTTCGCGCCGCACTTCCCGCATACGGTGCGCACCGCCGAGACCAAGAAATGCACCGACTGCCACCTCTCGGCGGCGGAGGACAACAATGCGATCATGGCGCAGCTGCTGCTGCTCGGCACTGGCAGCGTCAATTTCGTCGGGCTGAATGCCTGGACCGGTCTGGCCGGCGGGTTCGAGGCGGTGCGGGTGACCGAATGGGACGAGCCGCAGGCGGTGATCGGCTCGTATCTCCAGAAATACGCCTATCCCGACTGGTATCGGCTCCACGTCGAGCAGAACGGGCGCGAACTCAAGAACTGGACGCGCGGCAAAACCTTCGACGGCAAAGGCTCGGGCGAGACGCAGCCGCTCGAGGAATTCCGCAACGTCCACGAAGGCACCGGCGGTGCGGTCGGCTGCCTGCAACTGCGCGGCGAATATATGTATGTCGCCGAGGGCAGGGGCGGCTTCCGCGTCTATGACGTCGCCTCGGTGGCCAACAAGGGCGTGTCCGAACCGATCCTCTCGGCGCCGTTCTCGCCGCTCGGGCAGGACACCCATGTCGCCACGCCCAACGCGACCTGCATGGCGCTGCCGACCAACCAGCCGATCGCCCCGCTGCGCAGCACGCCCGAACTGCGCAAGATCAATCAGGAGCAGCCATTCCTGCCGATCTACAGCTACGCCGCGATCACCGACAGCGCCGAAGGGCTGATCCTCGTCAACATCGACACGCTGGCCGACGGCGAGTTTCGCAACAACAAGCTCAGCCGCGCGGTGACGTGGAACCCCGACGGCGTGCTCAAGGGCGCGCGGTACATCGTGCTGGCGGGCGAGGTGGCCTATGTGACCGCCGATGCCGGGCTGGTGACGGTCGATCTCGCCGACCCGTTGAAGCCCAAGCTCGCCTCGCTCCAGCCGCTGCGCGATGCGCGGGCGAGCGCAATCCAGTTCCGTTACCTGTGGGTCACCGACGCCGAGGGGCTCAAGCTGTTCGACGTGACCGATCTGCGCAAACCGGTGGCGGTCCCATCGGCCACCGTGCCGCTGGCCGACGCGCGCCGCGTCTATGTCGCGCGGACCTATGCCTATGTCGCCGCCAAAGCCGAAGGGCTGGTGATCGTCAACGTGACCAAACCGCTGGCCCCGCAGATCACTCAAAAATTGACCTTCGACGGGCAGTTGAACGATGCCGAGGATGTGATCGTCGGAAGCACCAACGCCTCGCTGTTTGCCTATGTCGCGGATGGGCGCAACGGGCTCAAGGTGCTGCAGCTAACCTCGCCCGCGAGCCAGCCCAACTTCTACGGCTTCTCGCCCGTCC
>JANOOJ010000352.1:0-6873 GCA_031421295.1 Novosphingobium sp. | reverse complement strand
GGGTCTCACCTCTCCGCAATCGCGGCGTTTGCGGAGAGGTGGGACCCCTCCACCAGCTACGCTGGTCCCCCTCCCCGTTCCGGGGAGGATTTATGCTGACCACCACCTCCGCCGCAGAATTCCGGACCGCCCTGCCCGGCGGCGGCGTGTTGCTCGCGCTCGATCTTGGCACCCAGACCATCGGCACCGCATTTTGCGACGCCGGCTGGCGCTTCGCCTCCCCCGGCAAGACCCTGACGCGGAGCAAATTCGGCGCGGACAAATTGCTGCTTGCCGCGCTGATCGCGGAACGCTCGGCCACCGGCGTGGTCATCGGCCTGCCGATCAACATGGACGGCAGCGAAGGCCCGCGCAGCCAAGCCAGCCGCGCCTATGCGCGCAATCTGGCGGTGCTCGGCCTGCCGATCCTGCTGTGGGACGAACGCTGGTCGACCGCCAGCGCCGAGCGCGGCCTCATCGAACAGGATATGAGCCGCGCCAAGCGCGCCGGACGGATCGATTCCGCTGCGGCGGCAGTAATCCTCCAAGCGGCGATCGATGCTTTGGCCGGTGGCGGCTTCGCCTAGGCCACCAACTCCGCCCTTCTTGCCCGCGCTTCCATCGCCACCAACCTGCTCCCCGCATACTCGGCCCCGCGCCACAAATCGTCGCGTGCCGCCGCACCCTCCGCCACCGACGCCAGCGCATCGAGCGCATGCAACCGCATCCGGTCGCTGGGGTGGGTTCGAGCGAAGCTTGAAGCCAGATCCAGCGCCTCCTCGCTCCCCAGCCCCACCGCGATCCGGATAAACGCCTCGCTTGCGCCATGGCCGAGGATACCGCCGATTTGCTTTTTGTCGGTGTCGAACTTGTACTGGTCGAGCCAGCCCTGCGCGCCGGTGGTGTGCATCACGTTGAGCGAAACCGACAGCGCATCGGGTGGCAATTGGGCATGGACATCGCGGTGCGCGCGGTAGAGCATCACCTTGCCCGGATCGAGCTTCGCGCGTTCGACAAAGCGCAGATCGACCGGCTCGCCGCGCCACCCCGCGACGTCCTCGTAATCGAACTCGTAATAGTCGCTCCAATAGCCGGGGCCGAAATAGCCGAGCGTCAGGAAGCTGAAATTGTGGTCGTGCGGCAGGCCATAAACGAACGACGCGCTGCCGCTGGCGCGCATCATGTGCTCGGCGGGCGAGGGCCACATATTGGCGCGCAGGAAGAAACTGCCGCCCGGCGGCGAGAGCATTACCACCTGCGGGCCATAGGCGCTTGCCTGGGTTTCATCGCGGTGGCGCGAGGCGAGTTCCTCGACCAGCAGATCGCCGAGGAAGTCAGGATCGTTGCCCAGCCGGCGCAGCTGGAGCGCCGCATGGTCGCGGCTTTCGGCATCCTGCGGATCGAACCCGCTGGCCGAGAGCGCGTCGACGCATTCGCCCAGTGTGGCAACGCCAGCATCGTCGACTTCGATCAGCAGGGGCATGGTTCGATTCCGGCAAGCTGGGGATGTTGTTCGATCAGCTGCGCGCGCAGCGCGCCTGCGGGAAGCGCGAGCGGATCGGCCGGGTTGCGGGCAATCGCGCTCAGCGCCGTGAAACCGGCGTGAGTGTCGAGACCGAGGCATTCGCGCAGCGCCTGCCAGCGCAGGGCGGCGCTGCCGTGTTCCTGCGCCATCGCGCTCAGCAGCGGTGCCGCATCGCGCCGACCCATCCGCCCGAGCAGCGTGGCGGTCAGTTCGAGCCGACTGTCGCGCGCCGTCCCCGCCGCCTGATGCAGCAGCGCGCCGTCCGCGAGGCTGAATTCACGCGTCACTTCGCCGACCCGTCGACGTTGCAGCCGCAAGCTTACGAAACAGCCGGTTACCTCGCGCATGACGAGCGCTTCCCGCCCGCCATCGCGGGTGATGACCACTCCCGGCTGCAATCGCAGCGGCTTGCGGGTCAGACTTGCGGAGGTCCCCGTGGTTTCGCCCCGGACGATCACTTCGGCTCGGGCTTCCCCCGCCAGCACGCGATCCCAAGTTTCGCAGGGCGCGAAGCTGGCCGATTCAGGTGCTGGTCGACGGGCCAGCCTTGGCCCATCGATTGCGGTCAGCGCGAGGGACGCCTCGCCGACCCGCGCCAGCATCAGCGTCGAGACCCTCCCATCGGTGAAATGGCGCAGCGGCACATGCCCCAGCGGTGCTCCCGCCAGAACCGCAACGAATCTTCCGACAAGATCGGCCGCGAAGGCCGCCGCGCCGGGATCGTCCGGCTCGAACAGTGTGGCCAGCAGCGCGAAATCCTCCAGCGGGCCGTCGCGCGAAAAATGCGATAGTTCCTCGGTCAGTCGCTGGAGCGCGGGCTGTGCGCGCCACGCCTCGAGCGCCGCACCAAGCGCTTGCTGAGCCGCGCGCTGCGGGCCGTCATCGTCCCGCAGCGCGCGAAGTTCAGGATGCCATTGCATCGAAATCGACCGTGCAAATCAACCCGGCAGGATTTCCCACAGGAAGACCATCAGGATGATCAGCGTGTCGTCGGAATAGACGGCCTGGGCCCCGTCGGACAGGCTGCCGAACACGCCGGTCAGCGAATTCAGATCGGGCAGGGCGGAAACGTCGATTGTTGGCAGATTCATGAAGGTGCTCCCTGGTTTTGCCCGGCACGCGCCGCGCGGGGGAACGATGCTTCGCGGACCCCGCAAATCGAAATTAAAACATTGTAATGCCTGTTCCGGGTGCGCAGAGGACTGCCATGCCCGATGCACCCGACCCGCCCAGCAAGCGCATCCCGATCCCGGCCGGAGCGGCGTTCGATCCGTCGCTGGCGTCGAAGCTGCTGACGCGCTTTGGGCATGGCGGTTGGCTGGGCATGCAGTACCACGACCACGGGGACGATTGGGTCGAGATCGCGCTGCCGTGGCGCGAGGAATTGGTCGGGGTGGCCGGCACCGGCATCCTCGCCTCCGGCCCGATCATCAGCCTGATGGACAATGCCACCTCGATGGCAGTGTGGACCCGGCGCGGCCAGTTTCAGCCGCAGGTGACGGTCGATCTGCGCGTCGATTACATGCGCGCGGCCGTGCCCGGCACCACGCTGATCGGGCGCGGCGAATGTTACAAGCTGACCCGCTCGATCGCCTTCGTGCGCGGCATCGCGCATGAGGGCGACCTCGACGATCCGGTCGCGCATGTCGCGGGGACGTTCATCGCGATGGGCGGCGACGGGGTATGAACGCGGACGATCCGCTGGTGGTCGCCAATGGCGCAATCCTGCCACCCTATGCGCGCGGGCTGGGGATCGAACTCGATCACGATGATGGCGGTACCCCGGTGCTGGGCGTCGAATTCGGCGACCGCATCCAGGGGCGGCCCGGCTACCTCCACGGCGGCGCGCTGAGCGGACTGATGGAAATGGCGGCGATTGCCGCGCTGCAGGCCGAACTGGCGCGGCGCGGCGGCAATGTGCGGATGAAGCCGGTCAATGTGACGGTCGAGTTCATGCGCGGCGGCACCGCGCAGCGGACCTATGCGATGGGCCGGGTAATCCGCGCCGGACGGCGGCTGGCGACCGTCAGCGCCGAGGCCTGGCAGGACGACCGGACCAAGCCGATCGCCACCGCGCTGATGAATATCCTGCTCAGCCTCGCCGAATAGTCACGACAAGCCCGCTGCCCGCAGGGGCGGGTGCACCGCTGGCGATTTCCCGCCGGTCGGCATCGGCGCGGGCGCGGTCGAGGATCGCGCTGGACACCTCCGGTTCGTGCGCAACGAGGTCGGCGCTGCCGAGCCAGCGGGCCTGACGCAGGGTCAGCTCGTCGGGATCGGGGCTGATGATCGTGAACTCGACAGGGCTGGCGAGTGCGTTACCCGCTTCGTTCAGCCAAATCCCGACCCGGTCCGCGCTGCCTTCATCGAGCGGATCGAGCGCGCCGCCAGCGGCCAGCGCCTCGTCGAGCGCGCGCCGCCGGTCGCCCGCATCGGGCCAGCGCTCGCGCAACGCGGTGCGCGCCGATTGTAACGCATCGGCCAGTCGGCCCAGCTTTGCGGGGAGCAGCCCTTCCAGCCGCAAGCGCAGAGCCTTGGCCAGCCCCGCCGAGGCTCCGCCGGTCCCGATCGCGATGAGCACCGGGGATCGATCGAGGATGCTGGGAACGGTGAAATCGCACAGCGCGGGCCGGTCCAACACGTTGACCAGCAGACCCCGCGCGCGCAGTCCTTCGGCCGCAGTACGCGCCTCGCCCTCGTCCTCCAGCGCGACGAAGGCCAGCCGGGCTTCGGGCGAATCCGCATTTACGACCTGCCCGCCCGCGCGCTCGACCAAGCGGCGCTTGGCGTCCGCCATTTCGCCCTCGCCCAGCACCACCACCGGCTGCCCGGCGATACGGTGAAACAGGGGAAGGCTCTGGATCACAGCCAGTCGGGCACGGTTTCGGCCGCGAGAATCGTCGCCGGTTCGATCCGGTTGGCGACCACGGCCCAGCGCGAGCCATCGACCATCACTTCGGGCACCAGCGGGCGACTGTTG
Source organism: Novosphingobium sp. (assembly GCA_031421295.1). GTDB lineage: Bacteria > Pseudomonadota > Alphaproteobacteria > Sphingomonadales > Sphingomonadaceae > Novosphingobium. Next base: position 2,389 of record JANOOJ010000352.1, on the reverse strand, counting down.
TAAGTGCTGGCCATCGTCGCGCCATAGGCCCCGGCCGTGCGGAACACCGCGAGGTCGCCCGCCGCAACCACATCGATCTCCCGCCCCATCGCAAAGGTGTCCGAGCTTTCGCAGATCGGCCCGACAATGTTAGCCGCCATCATTTGACCGCCGGGCTGCACCGCAACAAAATCGTGCCAGGCATCGTACATCGCGGGCCGCGCCAGATCGTTCATCGCCGCATCGACGATCACGAAGGGTGCCGAGACCCCCGGCTTGACCCGGATCACCCGCGTCAGCAGCACGCCGATATTGCCGGTAATCACGCGGCCCGGTTCAAACATCAGCGTCGCATCCCAGCTAGCGCAAGCGCGCGCGACCATGGCGGCATAGGCATCGGGGTAGGGATAGACGTCGCCCGCCTTGTAGGTGACGCCCACCCCGCCGCCGAGGTCCATGTGGGTGACCGCATTACCGCCCGCGCGGAGTTCGCGCATCAGCGCGCCCATCTTGCCGAACGCGGCCTCCAGCGGGTCGAGGCTTTGCATCTGGCTGCCGATGTGCACCGCCAGCCCGCGCATGGTGAGGCCCGGAAGCGCCGCCAGCCGCGCATAGATTGCCGCTGCGCGGTCATAGGGGACGCCGAATTTGTTCTCCGCCTTGCCGGTCGAAATCTTGCCGTGGGTCCCGGCATCGACATCGGGATTGACCCGCAGCGCGGCCGTGGCGGTCAGCCCGCGCGCTACAGCCAGCATGGCGAGCTCGATGCCCTCTTCCTCGGATTCGAGATTGAACTGGCCGATCCCGGCGCCCAGCGCGCGGATCATCTCGTCCGCATCCTTGCCCACGCCCGAGAAGACGATGTCCGCAGGCCGCATCCCCGCCGCCAGAGCGCGGTCCATCTCGCCGCCCGAAACGACATCGGCACCGTAGCCCTCCTGCGCCATGACCTTGAGCACCGCGAGGTTGGGATTGGCCTTGATCGCGTAAGCCAGATGGACGCGTGGGAGGATCGCCAGCGCCTGACGGAACACTTGAGCGTGACGCCGCAGCGTGGCGAGCGAATAGACATAGACCGGGGTGCCGATACCGGCGGCGATCACGCTCAGCGGCACATCCTCGGCGTGGAGTGCGCCGTCCTTCAGGGCAAAGTGATCCATCGCTTTATTCTTCTGGGGGCAGGTCGAAAGGATCGTCGGCACGTTCCTCGGAGCGGTTGCGCAGCTCGACGCTGCGCTGCGGCGCGGCCTGCGGGACCGGCACTACCAGCTGCTCGGCAGTTGGCTGGTCGCTACGACCATAGGGCGCGACCGGCAGCGACTTGCCCGCCTGCGGTTTGAGATCGGCTTTCACCCCGCAAGCGCCAAGCGCCAAGGCTGCGATCAAAGCCAGTGCGACACGCATCTTCACCTCTCCAGACCCAGCGCGAGCCGCGCTTCGGCCACGCGCTTCCTTACCTCGACCGGCGCGGTTCCGCCATGGCTGGCGCGCGCGGCGATCGAGGCTTCGACCGATAGTGCGGCAAATACGCGATCGTCGATTCGCGCATCGATCATTTTGAGATCTTTGATAGTCAGCTGGTCGAGCGCCACGCCCATCTGTTCGGCGAGCCTGACCGCCACGCCAGTGATGTGGTGCGCATCGCGGAACGGGACATCGGCCTGCCGCACCAGCCAGTCGGCGAGGTCGGTCGCGGTGGCATAGCCCAGCTCGGCCGCCGCGCGCATCCGCTCGGTACGGAAGGTTGTTTCCGCCACCATGCCGGTCATCGCCGCGAGGCACAGCGTGAGCAAACTCGCCGCTTCGAACACCGGCGGCTTATCGTCCTGCATGTCCTTCGAATAGGCCAGCGGCAGGCCCTTCATCGTCACCATCAGGCTGGTGAGCGCGCCAATGATCCGCCCCGAATGGCCGCGCACCAGCTCGGCCGCGTCGGGGTTCTTCTTCTGCGGCATGATCGAGCTGCCGGTCGACAGGCTATCGGGCAGCACGACGAAGCCGAACGGCTGGCTGGCCCAGATGATGAATTCCTCGGCCAGCCGCGAGAGGTGCAGCGCGCACTGTGCGGCGCTCATCAGATAATCGAGCGCGAAATCGCGGTCCGAAACCGAATCGAGGCTGTTCGCGGTCGGACCGGCGAAGCCCAGCGCCTGCGCCGTGGCCGCGCGGTCGATCGGGAAGCCGGTCCCGGCCAGCGCGGCGGCACCCAGCGGGCATTGGTTCATCCGCGCACGTGCTGCGGCAACCCGCGCCCGGTCGCGCGCCGCCATCTCGTAATAGGCCATGAGGTGATGACCGAGCGTCACCGGCTGCGCGGTCTGCAAGTGGGTGAAGCCGGGCATGATGCTGTCGGCGTGCTCCTCCGCCCGGGCGACCAGCGCGGCTTGCAGCGCCGCGAGTCCGGCATCGG
>JANOOJ010000351.1:0-4287 GCA_031421295.1 Novosphingobium sp. | reverse complement strand
AGGGTTCGAGGATCCGGACAAGATCGGCGGCGAAAGCCTGTTCCGCGCCTATTCGCAGACCAAGCCGGTGACCGGCATGGCGGCGATGATGCTGATCGACGAGGGCAAGCTCGGCATGGACCAGAAGATCGCCGATTTCATCCCCGAATTTGCCAATGCGCGGGTGGCGACCGACCCGCTCAAAGGCCTCGAATCGGTCCCGGCCAAGACCCAGATCACCGTCCGCCAGCTGATGACCCATACTGCGGGGCTGGGTTACGCAGGGATCAGCCGGAACAAGGTGGGGGCAGAGCTGCTGCGGCTCGGCGTCATTCCGGCGGCGATCTCGCGCTATCCGATCCCGGGGATCAGCAGCGGCGTGAAAACGCCCGGCCCCGACGAATTCGCCAAGCTTGCCGCCACGGTCCCGCTGGTTGCCGAACCCGGCACCGCCTGGCGCTATTCTATGGGGCTCGACATCCTCGGGATTGTCATCCAGCGCGCATCGGGGGCACCGAGTTTCGCGCAGTTCCTCGCCGACCGGATGTTCGGCCCGGCGGGCATGACCAGCAGCTGGTTCCAGGTCCCAGCGTCCGAGCGCCACCGCCTGACCACCAATTACGGCATGATGGGCGGTGTGCCGCTGCCGATCGATGCAGCGGATACTTCGGTCTACCTCGATGCCCCGGCTTTCGCGTTTGGCGGGGCCGGGCTGGTCACCACGCCCGGCGACTACGACCGCTTCCTCGGGATGATCGCCAATGGCGGCGTGATCGGCGGCAAGCGCGTGATGAGCGAGGCGGCGGTGCGGCTCGGTACCTCGAACCTGATCGCCGACAGCGTCGATCGCAAGGGCACTTTCATCGACGGCGGGGGCTTTGGCGCGGGCGGAAGGGTCGGGATCGGCGCAGACGCCGGGACCTACGGCTGGGCCGGGGCGGCTGGCACGGTCGGCTTCTGCAACACACGCATCGGGCTGCGCGCGGGGGTTTATGTCCAGTATATGCCGTCCGAATCGCTGCCGATCCAGAGGGACTTCCCGCTCGCTGTGCTCTCGGATCTGGCTGCGCTGAAGAAAGCCGCGTGAAGATCGCGTTTGCCGGAGCGGCGCTCGACCGCGCCGATCATATCCGCTCGGACCCGGAGGCGCTCGCCGGCCTGATGGACTGGCGCGCGCGGCTGCTGCGGCTCGATGGCCTCGATCCGCTGATTACCCCCGACGGGACGCTCGAATGGGGCACGCTGGCGGATGCCGATCCGGCCGCCGAACTGGTGTTCCTCGGCCTGGCCGACGGGCGCGGCTGCTTCGCCGAAGTGGCACCCAAGCTGCACGGCAGCGTCGCCCCGCCCAATCCGCGACTGTGGGCAGCGATGGCCGCGCTCGATCATGCCGAACTGGCAACCTACGGCGCGGCGCGGAGTCTGGTCGATTGGCATGCGCGGCACCGCTTTTGCGCGCGCTGCGGCAGCCCAACCAAACTGACCAAGGGCGGCTGGCAGCGCAGTTGCACCAGCGAGAGCTGCGACGCCGAACATTTCCCCCGCGTCGATCCAGTGACGATCATGCTGGTCGAGCATGGCGGTAACGTCCTGCTCGGCCGCCAGCCGCGCTTCCCGGCGCGGCGCTTTTCGGCGCTGGCCGGGTTCGTCGAGCCGGGCGAATCGGTCGAGGAAGCGGTGGCGCGCGAGATCCACGAGGAGGCGGGCCTGCGCGTGCGCGATGTCACCTACGTCGCCAGCCAGCCGTGGCCGTTTCCCTCGCAGCTGATGATCGCTTGCCACAGCCACACCGATAATGCCGAGATCGTGATCGACACAACCGAGCTCGACGAAGCCCGTTGGTTCACCCGCGCCGAGGTGGCCGAGGCGATGGCCGCCGGGGCCGCGGGACAGGAAGGCGCAGCGTTCATCGCGCCGCCGCCGCACGCGGTGGCGCATCATTTGCTGGCGTGGTGGCTGGGGCAATGAGCGTTCCGGCGCCAGAACCGGCAATGGTGACGATCGACATCTGGTCGGACGTGATGTGCCCGTGGTGCGTGATCGGTTACCGGCAGTTGCAACAGGGCCTTGAACTGCTGGATGGCGAGATCGAAGCCGAAGTGCGCTGGCACGCTTTCGAACTGAACCCCGACATGCCCCCCGAGGGCGAGGAGAGCCAAGCGCATATCACCCGCAAATATGGCCGCACGCCCGAGCAGGCCGCTGCTGGCCGCGCGCAAATGCGCGAGATTGCCGAGCGCGCGGGCTACAGCTTCGCCTACACCGGGGAACCGCCCGAACCCGAGGCGCGGCTGTGGAACACCTTTGTCACGCACAAGCTGCTGACCTGGGCGCTGGAGACGGCGGGCCCGGAAGCGCAGACCCGCCTCAAACTCGCGCTGTTCGACGCGCATTTTCAGCAACGCCGCAATGTCTCCGATCCGGCGGTGCTGGCCGATGTCGCGCAGTCGGTCGGACTCGATCCGCTGGCTGCGGCCGCCGCGTTCGCCGATCCCAAGCTCGGCGACAAAGTCCGCGCCGAGGAACAGGCGGCGTGGGACATGAACGTCTCGGGGGTGCCCGCGATGGTGCTCAACGGCAAGTTCCTCATCCCCGGCGCGCAGGAGCCTGAGGTCTATGCGAATGCGCTCAGGCGGGTGGTGGCGCGAGGAATCGGTGCAGAACGGAGGGTCGGCGATGTCGGAAGCAATTAGGGGAAGCTGCTTGTGTGGCACGATCACTTTTGAAATCGTTGGTAAGGTTGGTCCGGTCGGTCAATGCCATTGTTCAAGATGTCGCAAGGTTTCCGGAACTGACGGAAATGCCGTCTTCTACACTGCTGCAGATGGCTTTCGCTGGCTGAGCGGAGAGAGTGAGACAAAGTCGTTCAGCGTTCCTGATAGCGGCGGCTGGGTTTCGCAATTTTGTGGCAAGTGCGGAAGTCCGGCGCCACACACAACCAAGGATGGAAAGATATTCTTTGTTCCTGCCGGATTACTTGATGATGATCCGGGATTTCGTGGATACGCTGCTCATATTTTCGTCGGCTCGAAAGCGCCCTGGGTTTGCATTACCGACGGCGCGCCACAGTTTGAGGAAGGCTTCGATTCAGCCCGCCTTGATCAGTAGCGGATAGCTCGGTCGCGCAGCGGAATAGGCTAATCGCCTTATCACTCAAACCAGCCCCAACCTTGCGAGATCGCTCGCCAGTCTGCCCGGCATTGCATCGCCCGCATCCTCGCCCGGGGCCAGATCGCGCGGGGCGTTTTCGTCGGCGAGATAGCGCCAGCCTTGATGCGCGCGGCAGGGGTTGGGGTAGAGCGGGATCAGCCGGGTCGAGATCACGATGTGGGTCTTGCCGCCCTCGGCCTCCTCAAACCCCACAATCGGCGAACGGAACACCAGCTGGCCCTTGAGGATCCAGAACAGCGAACCACCCACCAGCTCTGCATGGCGCTTGGGCAGATACCGCGTGGTCAGCCGCGCTTCCTCGCCGCGACTGGCGAACCAGCCCGCCATATCCTCGCGCGATTTGGCCCCGAACGCGACTTTGGTGAGATGGAGGGGCATGACCACGCGCTTAGCCGCAAGCGCGGTCAGTGCAATCCCCTTCCGCTGGCGAGCGGGCTGCCGGACCCCGCCGACGTTTTCCTACATCGCGCGAATCTGCCACCGTGTTGCCGCGACCGATACGGCGCGGCTCTTTGAACTGTGATTTTGCAGCCTTGCCGAGCGCGTTTCGGGACTGTCCGCTTGGAAGCGTGACGGGCAAATCCATCGTCAGGGGAGGGTGGGGGTAGGCATCTACTTTCTGACAAATCCGCCGTTCGCGCGGCGACGGGACAAGGGTCTGGAACCTGTGCCGTGCGCTATCCGACCAGCCCGCTCGCCACCGCCAGCCCGAGAAACACGAAAAAGCCCATCGAATCGGTAATCATGGTGACGAATACCGACGAGGCCACCGCCGGGTCCTGATCGAGCCGGTCGAACGCAACCGGCACCACGACCCCGGCCAGCCCCGCGGTAATGATATTGATGATCACCGCCGAGGCGATCACCAGCCCGAGCAGCGGGTTCTGGAAGAACAGCGCGGTGGCGAGCCCGATCAGCACCGCCACGGTGCTGCCGTTGAGCAACGCAACGCGCAATTCGCGCCACAGGATACGGCCGGTGTTGGAGCGGGTCAGTTGGTTGGTGGCGAGCGCGCGGACGGTCACCGCCATGGTCTGCGTCCCCGCATTGCCGCCGATCGAGGCGACCATCGGCGAGAGCGCGGCGAGCGCGACCAGCTGTTCGATCGCGCCGCCGAAGCTGGCGATGATGCTGGTG
>JANOOJ010000350.1:0-4758 GCA_031421295.1 Novosphingobium sp. | reverse complement strand
GGCAATCGGCGCGGGATCAGGCCCAGTCCGCTGCGGGCGCGCTTGCCAGGGGTATAGCTCCCGACCCGGTCCGGCCCGCGCAACCCGAACATATCCCAATCGACATCGTCGGTGGCGCGGTTGAGATCGATCATCGCGCGCGGCGCATGCGCGACCAGCAGCGCGGCCCCGGTGGCGCGGGCGATCGCTTCGCCCAGCCGGTCGACATAGCGGTCTTCCAGCCGCAGCGCGGCGAAGCCGGGATTGCGCATCCGTTCCAGCAGCGCACCGGGATAGGCGCGCCCGCCATGGGGGACTGCGATCAGCACAGGGATTGCGGAGGGCCTTGGCTGGCGCAACGAAAAAGCAGGGTGACCGGACACGCCGGGAATCTCTCCGCCGCCAATCCATTGCGAATCGCCGCCATCGTCTTTTGCGCGCACCATTGGCCTTAGCTGGCGCGGAAGAGGCGTTGTGTCAAAGTCATGTCCAAACGAGATTGTTAACGGGTTTTGGGTTATAAGCACCCGTCGCATCGGCCCAAGGCCAAGAAGTTTGGAACCGCAGACAATGATCCGTATCCTGCTGGCTGAAGATGAAGAAGCCATGCGCACCTATCTGGCGCGCGCGCTGCAGAATGCCGGTTACGAGGTTGTCGCGGTCGATCGCGGGACCGCAGCGCTGCCGCTGCTCGCTGCCCAGGATTTCGACCTGTTGCTGTCCGACATCGTCATGCCCGAGATGGACGGGATCGAGCTTGCCCAGCGCTGCTCGGAAATGAGTCCGCGAACCAAGGTGATGTTCATCACCGGATTTGCGGCGGTGACGCTCAAGGCCAACCAGCACGCCCCGCAGGCCAAGGTGCTGTCCAAGCCGTTCCACCTCAAGGATCTGGTGCTCGAAGTCGAACGGCTGTTCGGCTCGCAAGTCTCGGCCAGCAATTAGACCGGGCTGCCGTCAGTCCCACCTCCGTTCGTCCTGAGGAGAAATCGAAGCCGCAGGCTGAGAAGCCGTCTCGAAGGACCCTAGCGCAGCGCTTGGTGGTTCGAGCCGCGCCTTCGCTTCGCTCTGGCGCTCCTCACCACGAACGGGGAATTAGATAAGCAGACAATGCGCCAGATCGCGGCTTGCATGACGGCAGGTGCCTCGTTAAAGGCGCACCCTGCCCGGCGGCGACGGTCGTCGGGCAACCTAGGCAACTGGCCGAATGGTGCGGGCGTATAGCTCAGTGGTAGAGCACTATGTTGACATCGTAGGGGTCGCAAGTTCAATCCTTGCTACGCCCACCATTCGCAAAAAAGGCCCCGGAAACGGGGCCTTTCTGGTTCTCGTCATCCCCGCGAAAGCGGGGATCGCGGGCCCCCGGGTCGGACCCGGCAGCCAGCGGTCCCGGGTCAAGCCCGGGACGACGCGCGTTATTTCCCCTGCCAGTTCGGCTTGCGCTTCTCGGCGAAAGCGGCCGCACCTTCGCGTGCATCGGAACTGGTGAACACCGGCGCGATGTAAGCGGCCTGCTTGTCCCACATCTCGGCGTCCGACCAATTGTGCGAATCGCGCACGATGGCCTTGGAAGCGATCAGCGCCAGCGGGCCGTTTTCGGCGACCTTCGCGGCGAGCTCCAACGCCCCGTCGATCGCGGGGCCATCGACGATGCGGTTGATGAAGCCCAGCTCATAGGCGCGCCTGGCATCGATGAAATCGCCGGTCAGCGCCAGTTCCATCGCGATCCGCGGCGGGATCTGGCGCGGCAGCTTGATCAGGCCGCCGGCAGCGGCGGCAAGACCGCGCTTGGCTTCGGGAATGCCGAACTTGGCCCCGGCATTGGCGACGATCAGATCGCACGACAGCGCCAGCTCCATGCCCCCGGCCAAGGCATAGCCATCGACCGCAGCAATCACCGGCTTCTTGGGGGTCCACTGCGACAAGCCGCCGAATCCGCGCTCGGGAACCGAGGGCGATTCGCCGCGCAGGAAGCCTTTGAGGTCCATCCCCGAGCAGAAGGTCCCGCCTGCCCCGGTCAACACCGCACAGCGCAAGTCATCGTCCGCCTCGAGCCGGTCCATCGCCGCCGAGATCAGCTCGGCTGCGTTCTTGTTCATCGCGTTCTTGGCTTCGGGCCGGTTGATCGTGACGATCAGGACGCCGCCGTTCACTTCGGTCAGGACTTCCGGGGTTACGACTTCGGGTTGTTCGCTCATCGCAGGCATCCTCTCGCGGATCGTTTAATCGTTCGGTTAAGTGCTAGGCCGCGAAGCCCGGTGCTGTCCAGTCGGAAACTTGCACCGCCGCGCGCCTGTGCTAGGGACAGCGCGAATTCTCCCCCCGAATACTCCCCCGAGGAAGACTGCAGACAATGGGCAAGATCAAGGTAGCCAACCCCGTCGTCGAGATCGACGGCGACGAAATGACCCGCATCATCTGGCAGTGGATCCGCGAGCGGCTGATCCTGCCCTACCTCGACCACGATCTGAAGTACTACGATCTCTCGGTCGAGATGCGCGACGAGACCAATGACAAGATCACCGTCGATTGCGCCAATGCGATCAAGCAATATGGCGTGGGCGTCAAATGCGCGACGATCACCCCGGATGAGGCGCGGGTCGAGGAATTCAAGCTCAAGAAAATGTGGAAGTCGCCCAACGGCACGATCCGCAACATCCTGGGCGGGGTGGTGTTCCGCGAACCGATCGTGATCCAGAACGTCCCCCGGCTGATCCCGGGCTGGACCGACCCGATCGTGGTCGGCCGTCATGCCTTCGGCGACCAGTACAAGGCGACCGATTTCGTCGTCCCCGGTCCAGGCAAGCTGCGGCTGGTGTTCGAAGGCGATGACGGCACCGTGATCGACGAGGAAGTGTTCCAGTACCCTTCGGGCGGCGTCGCGCTGGCGATGTACAACCTCGACGATTCGATCCGCGATTTCGCCCGCGCTTCGCTCAACTATGGCTTGGGCCTCGGCTGGCCCGTGTACCTCTCGACCAAGAACACCATCCTCAAAGCCTATGACGGACGCTTCAAGGACCTGTTCCAGGAGGTGTTCGACACCGAAGGCTTCAAGGAGAAATTCGCCGCAGCTGGCATCACCTACGAACACCGCCTGATCGACGACATGGTCGCCTCGGCGCTCAAGTGGAGCGGCAAGTTCGTCTGGGCGTGCAAGAACTACGACGGCGACGTCCAGTCCGATCAGGTTGCGCAGGGCTTCGGCAGCCTTGGCCTGATGACCTCGGTGCTGATGACCCCCGATGGCAAAACCGTCGAGGCCGAAGCCGCCCACGGCACCGTCACGCGCCATTACCGCATGCACCAGCAGGGCAAGGCGACCAGCACCAACCCGATTGCCTCGATCTTCGCCTGGACCCGGGGACTGATCTATCGCGGCAAGTTCGACAATACGCCCGAAGTGATCCGCTTCGCCGAAACGCTCGAACGCGTCTGCATCGAGACGGTCGAGAGCGGCAAGATGACCAAGGACCTCGCAATCCTGATCGGCCCGCAGCAGCCATGGCTGACCACCGAAGGCTTCTTCGAAGCGATTGTCGAGAATCTTGAGACGGCGATGAACGGCTGACGGCATTCCGACCGTTCGGATATTGAGGGGCGGCGCCGCGAAATCGGGCCGCCCTTTTTCTTGGACTTGCCAGTGACAAGCGCCGCTGCCCTGCCTTAGGGTCCGGAAATGGCGGCAAGCGAACTCAATTCCCCCTTCCTGTCCGACGCGCTCGTAATCCTGGGTGCTGCCGGGATCGTGATCCCGGTCTTCGCGCGCTTCCGGATTACGCCGATCATCGGGTTTATCCTCGTCGGGCTGGCGGTCGGACCCTATGGGCTGGGCCGGCTGGTGTTCGACCATCCCTGGCTCGAACACGTCACCATCACCGATCCTGAGGGGCTTAAGCCCTTTGCCGAGTTCGGGATCATCCTGCTGCTGTTCTCTATCGGGCTGGAGCTGTCGTTCGACCGGCTGTGGTCGATGCGGCGGCTGGTATTTGGCTTGGGCGCGCTGGAACTGGTGGTGGCGGCCTCACTGATCGGCTTCGTGCTGGCAGTCGCCGGGCAGGCATCGAGCGGAGCACTGGCGCTGGGACTGGCGCTCGCGCTGTCCTCGACCGCGCTGGTCCTGCCGATTTCGGGCACGAGCACCCCGGTCGGCAAGGCGGCGCTGGCGATGCTGCTGTTCGAGGACATCGCGCTGGTGCCGATCATCTTCCTGCTCGGCGCGATGGCCCCCTATGCCGCCGAGGGCGGCGCGGACGGGATGTTTCGCACGCTGTGGCTGGGGCTGCTGGTGATCGGCGGGCTGTTGCTGGTCGGGCGCTTCGGCTTGCCGCAGCTGTTCACCCAGGCGGCGCGGACCAAAAGCCCCGAAGTGTTTCTTGCCGCGAGCCTGCTGGTGGTGATCGTCGCCGCGCTGGCGACTGCGGCGGTCGGCCTCTCGCCGATTGTCGGCGCGCTGCTCGCCGGGCTGCTGATCGCCGAGACCGAATACCACGGCGAGGTCGAGGGGATTACCGCGCCGTTCAAGGGCCTCGCGCTCGGGGTGTTCCTGATTACCGTCGGCATGTCGATCGACCTGCGCGTGATCTGGGCCAATTTCGGCCTGATCCTGTTTGCCACCACCGCGCTGCTGGTGCTCAAGGCGCTGGTCACCGGGGTCGCGCTGCGGCTGATGGGCGCACGCCGCGGCACCGCGACCGAGACCGGACTGCTGATGGCCAGCCCTTCGGAAACCACGCTGATCGTGCTGACTGCGGCGACCAACGCGCTGCTGATCCAGCC
>JANOOJ010000349.1:0-8539 GCA_031421295.1 Novosphingobium sp. | reverse complement strand
GTCGCCGAACTTGGGATCGTCCAAGCTGATCTGGACAAAGTGCTCGACGGCCTCGGGCGTGTAGTTCGCCTTGTGGTTGAAGAACGACATCGCGGCGTCGCGTCCGTCGCGGGCGACGTGGATGAATTTGACGCCTTCGTGGACCGGCAGCGCATCGTAAGGCAGGTGCGATTTGAGAAAACGCCGATGCGCCTGCCCGGCCGCCATCTCCTTTGTTACCCCTAGCGGGACGAGCCGGAAATCCGGCCAGGGCGAGATGTCCTGAACCGGAAACGGGGCGTCGTCGGCAAACACCAGCATGCCGACGATGCGCTGCATCCAGGTGGTGCCGCACTTCGGGTATGTGGAGATGACGATGTCATCGGCTCGCATGGGGAAATCGTCCCACGCGGCGCTGTCGAAGACGCGGGACCGGACCGAGCGGGTGGCGGGCCTCTTCATCCGAGGTGTCATGTCTGCAATCCCCAAGATCGAAAGCGCGGCCCGGCGCATTCACGCCTGAGTGCGCCTCAGCGTCAAGCATTATCGGCGTGGCCCGCACATTCCCGAACCCGCGCCCGGCCATCAGCACCCAGCTCCGCCAGTCCTCGCCGGTTGCAGCGGTGGCAGGCGCAAGCTGCCCGCCATGCGCCCACTCCGAAAACGCCCGAGCGAGCGCGCGCATTTGCCGCTCGGACAACGAGCGGACCAGCCGCTCCCGCACGGCGAGATCGGCACCGTGGAGGAGGTCGGGGATAGTGGGCATTTTGTGTCTTTGACGGCTGGATTGGGGTGGGGAGCGGAATGGCAGGTTTCAGTTTGAGGAACCGTTAAAGCGGAAGCCAATCAAATCTCTTACGAAGCTCGTGAGACGCGTTTTCGCGAAACCATTCACCATGGGAAATGATCGCTTGAGTTGCGTCCCAGTCCAGCATTGCGGCCACCGCACGGGCGCCTGATACCTTATCTCGCATTCCAAGACGGTACAGGAGCGGCGTCCGACCGCCGGGATATGCGACACCCTCGATGCGTGCAACGAGACGTCCAATTCTCGATTGATTATCAAGGCGCAAATTTACGATCAAATCCGTGAGTATGGCTGTTCGTGACGCGCGGTGGAAAAATATATGTTCGTCGAAGGCACGGCTGCCCGTGAAGACAACCCGCTCGATTTCATCCGACCAAGGGTCGTCTTTCAAATCATCAAGCACAAATGAGAACGAGAGATCGGGGCGTTTAGCAGGCAAACCATGCGGCCCGACAAGCCGAGCATCTGGGTAGTGCTCCTGCCATTCTTTCAAGAAAAAGTGATGATAGACGTTAGGTGCGATCAAGTACTGAACTGGACCGATCTGTTCAATCTCACTCGCTAGATCGGCATTAAAAGCGATCGGCGAGTGCATCCACACGGTTCCGTCTGCGAGACGTATAATCGTTGTGCGGGTTCCCAGAAGCAACCCCAGAAACTTAATCTCCGTACCGTTCGCAACCCATATATCGGGACCTATCAATTCGAGTTTCATTGCCTCTTCCTGCGCTATATCGGTCCATTCCTACGTCAGCTTTTGGCGCGCGTAAATCCTTGGCTGAACGACCGGTTCCGGGTCGTTACCTGCCGAGCCGCTTTGGATGGAGCGGAACCCAATTGACTGGTTTGGGGTGGAATGAAGACATAATGAGTTCCTTGCACGAATGACGGGGTTATGGTTTGTTTGGGTTCCAGAATGCGCAGTCCTCCGAGTGCGTCTTCGTAACCACAAAAGGACGATGCTCATGCATAGTTCAAAGCTCTTAGGCGTTCTGATCTGTAGCGCGGCGCTCCTCGCGAGCTGCAGCGAGACTTCCGACGCACGGCGCGATCAGACGGCAGAGGCGAAAAGTACCGCCAGCGACGACCAGGCAATACGCGCGACAAATGCGCGGTGGCTCGAACTCATCAACAAAAATGACGTAGCCGGCATTGAACAGCTTTACGCGGAAGATGGGGTTGCGCTGCCGCCGAATTCCAAGGCAGCAGTTGGCCCTAAGGCAATCGGCCAATGGTGGGCCAGCCAGATGAAAACGCCCGGCTTTGCTATGACTTTCAGCACCGACCAGTTGGTAATCTCAGCGATGGGCGACATGGCACTGGATCGCGGCTCGTATCGCGTCTCGGCAAAGGGTCCTGACGGCCCCATCAACGATAGCGGCAAATTCGTTGTCGTGTGGCGCAAGATCGATGGCGAATGGAAGGTCGCCGCCGATATTTTCAATACAGACCTTCCCGCTGCGTCCTGACACATAGGGGCGGGGCGACCTATTTCTCGCAGGGGTCCCGAATCGGGTCTTAAGCTGCCGTCCACCCGAATTTCAGCTAGGTCCTCCCGCCCATCACCGCCAGCCGCCTGATCACCTCCGCCCCCACCACCTCGATATCCACCTCCCGCGCGCGCCAGTCGTAGCGCTGTGGGCGTCCGCCGCGCGCCCCGGCGCGGTGGAGGCGGAGCAGGTTGATCACTTCGGACACGGTCATGCGCGGCAGCGGGTGATCGGCGGCGAGCTGCGTGCCTTCGAGCGTGCTGGTCCCGGTCAGGATCGCGAGGCATTCGAGCCTAGTGTAGCCGACCTCGATCGCCTCGGCCCAGCGCGCGGCGAAGCCGGGTTCGTTCATCCGCCGCTTGTAGATCGCGGTGGTCGAGAAGCCCGCCGCCTCTGCTGCGGCAGTGACGTTGGCGGTGGCGGCGAGGGTTTCGAGGAACAGCGCCTCGGCGCGCGCCGACCAGCGCTTGCCGCGCGTGCGGATCACTTTGGTCTGGCGATTGATCGCACGGCGGATGGTCGCGCCATCGGGCACGTCGTCCGCCTTCGGGCGGGCGGCGGGTAGGGATTTGGGCATGGGGGTTCGCTTGCAAAGCGCGGAGGGCGCAGGGGATCGATGTTCGCGTCATGTACCCAATTAGCGTGACGATGTCAAGATGATTAACCGATATGGTACCAAATCATCCTCCCCGAGCTTGTCTCGGGGAGGTGGCAGCCCGCAGGGCTGACGGAGGGGTTCTGCGATTGCGCGCAACCCCTCCACCCCGCTTCGCGGCGGTCCCCCTCGCCCGAGACAAGCTCGGGGAGGATTGAACGAGAAAAGGGCCGCCCCTTGCGGGACGGCCCTTTCCGTTTTTGTCTCGCTGGGCCCGGGCTTGCGCCGGGATGACGATCAGCCCAGCAACTCCTGCTCAAGCTTCTTGGCCATTTCCTCGATGTTCTCGGGGGGCCAGCCGGGGATGTCCATGCCGAGCCGCAGGCCCATCGACGAGAGCACTTCCTTGATCTCGTTTAGGCTCTTGCGCCCGAAGTTCGGCGTCCGCAGCATCTCGGCTTCGGTCTTCTGGACCAGATCGCCGATGTAGATGATGTTGTCGTTCTTGAGGCAGTTGGCGCTGCGCACCGACAGCTCGAGTTCGTCGACCTTCTTGAGCAAATAGCGGTTGAGCTGGTTGGTGTCGCCTTCATCGGTGTGCGAGGAGGCCGCCATGCCGATCATCGGCGAGGAGCCGGCGGGCCCTTCGACTGCCCGCAGGGCGGGCGCTCAGGACAGGCAAGCGTCTTCGAAGTGGACGAACAGCGCGAGCTGGTCCTGGAGGATCCGCACAGCATAGGCCACGGCGTCTTCCGGGGTCACCGTGCCATCGGTTTCGACGGTCAGGTTGAGCTTGTCGAAATCGAGCTCCTGCCCGATCCGGGCCCCGGCGCGGACCGCCGGAAGGCGGAGAATGGGGTCGATCTTGTAGCTGACCTGGCGGACCGGCGAATAGAGCGAATCGATCGGGATCAGCCCGATCGGCGCGTCGATCGGACGGTTGGCGACGGCCGGGACATAGCCCTTGCCGCTATCCGCGGTGAGTTCCATGTTGAGGCCCGATCACCCTGAGCCCGTCGAAGGGCGCGCCCTCATCGAGGTGGCAGATCACGAGATCCTTGTTCATGATCTCGATATCGCCGGTGACGACGATGTCGCCCGCCTTGCTCCGTTCATCCTGAGCGCCTGCCTTGGCAGGCAGTCGAAGGGCGGCCGGGCCGGTCGCGGAGAGCTGGAGGCGCTTGGGGCCCTCGCCCTGCATCCTGAGCGCGGCTTAGCTCCACGCCGCGCTTGGAAATTCGGTGATGAAGCGGTTCAGGATTCCGCCGGAGCGCGGTGTCGAGCTTCGCAGCCACGCGCTGAAACGGGCTAGCGCTACATAATCACGATCAGTACTCAGGATCCCCTGGCGCAGGCAAAACAAGACAAGGCGGGCGACTTGACCTTGAGTATCGGTGAGCAAAGGCAAAGGACCCGAATCCAAACCTGTATCGAATATCTTTCCCGAAGATACAATTCCGCCAACGCAGCGGGCCGCGCCAAAAGGATCGAAGTTGAAAACTTTATCCCAACCGACAGCAACGCACAAACCCCAAAATTGCGCTTTTTCTAACGCATCGAATTCCACCTTGGCACCGAACAGCTTGTCAATACAGCGCAGCAAGTCTGAAATTCCCCCCGCTGACAGCATACCAACCGGTAGATGCGCCAAAAGCGTTCCCAATCTGTACAGTGCGTCTTCATCGTCTGGAAAGGCTGCACACCAGCGCCCAATCGCCAGAACAACCGGCTCCGGAAGGTCCGACCGCTTGGAAAGTGCCTTGCTGAGGTGCGCGAAATTGTATTCCAAACACCATTGTTCGGACCATCGAAAAGACTGAACACTGATCGCGGCAAAGTCGCCGCCTGCGTCCAACCACGCTTTGTAGACAAACTGCGCCTCCGGTAACGCGCCATGCTCGGCCACCCATGCGAGCAACGCCTCGGCGACCGCTTCCGTCCCACCGCCTGCGTCCAGCCACGCTTTGTAGACAAACTGCGCCTCCGGTAACGCGCCATGCTCGGCCACCCATGCAAGCATCGCCTCGGACACCGCTGCCGGCCCACCGCCTGCGTCCAGCCACGCTTTGTAGACATACTTGGCCTCTGGTAACGTCCCATGCTTGGCCACCCATGCGAGCAACGCATCGGCGACCGATGCCGTCCCACCGCCCGCATCCAGCCACGCTTTGTAGACATACTCGGCCTCTGGTAACGTCCCATGCTTGGCCACCCATGCGAGCAACGCATCGGCGACCGCTGCCGTCCCTCCGCCCGCATCCAGCCACGCTTTATAGACATACTCGGCCTCTGTTAACGCGCCATGCTCGGTCACCCATGCGAGCAACGCCTCGGACACCGCTTCCGTCCCACCGCCCGCATTCAGCCATGCGTCGAAGACAAACACCGCTACAGGCAACGTCCCATGCTCGGCCACCCATGCGAGCAACGCCTCGGACACCGCCGCCGTCCCGCCGCTTGCATCTAGCCATGCCCCGTAGACAAAGGTGGCACGGAGCACGAGGGCATTACGATCTAACCAAGTTCCCACAGGTCCGCGCAGAGATTCAACAGATTCGCCTGTTCGGAGCATTTGCACCAAAAGGAAATGAGTTGTCTCAGAATTGGGGAATGCACGGACGTTTGCCCATGCGCGTTCGCGAAAACGCTGCGAATCGAATGCATAAGCGCGCCGCAGCACGATGTTGGATTGTTGGTGCTGATTGCAAGCATCATCGAGTAATTCGGAGAGGATGGTCAGCGCTGCGCTGTCCGATGGGTTGCCCTTCCGATAAGCTGCTCCGTCCGCAAGAATGCTAAGGTTCACCCGGAGCGACGGTTTGTCCCTGATTCTATCCTTGATGAAGCTCACCCAACTTAGAAGGTCAAGCTTCTCCTCATACTTCAACAGCGGTCCGCCGAGCAGAATATTGCAGACATCCTCTGCCTGTTTCGGGTGGCGCTTAATCAGCGCATCTGCGACGGTCGCTCCTGAAATCTCGCCAAATTCCGGGTGTGGGGCGAGGCGGGCAAGTGCAAACAGCGCATGTGCCAGATCACCATTGCTGGCGGCATCTGTGAGCAAATCTATAGCGCGACCGGTCGCGGCCTGATCGGACTCGAACAGCCAGCGCGCCACCAGCGCATCGGCGAATACATCGTGCGCAGCGACATAGTCTCCTTGATCCTGTTCGATCCAGCGGTCGGCAAGCAACGCCTCCAGCAGCGGACGGACTGTCCCGATCAAGGCGTTGTCGTGATCAATCGGGAAGGGCAAGGCGAGCGCAATGCGCGCCAAATCCCGCTCGCCACCAGTGATCGTACCCAGTCGCGCGGAAAGCGCTGCAATGCGGCGGTTCGCCCATTTCCCGAAATCTTCGACCTCATGAAGCGCAGCAAATTGGCGATCGAACTTTGATCGATGTCGCCGAAACAAAAACAGTGCGAATGCCGCCAGCGCAGGAATGCCATGGCAAATTCGGGCGAGATCATGCGGTTCCGGAAACGAGACCAATTCGAGGATCGAGCGCGTGACCCATTGCGAAAAGTCCGCTTCGCCTGCTTTCACCGATCCCAAGCTCGTTCGCTCAAGGTCGAGCAGCGCAAGACTGTCACTCACCCAATTGGTCGCGCTCGCCCGGCAGGTCACAATAAGGCGCATCCGGTGTGACGAATTTGCCAGCACATGCGCGATGGCATCAGCAATTTCCCCCAGCTTGGGCGCAGCCTCGGCATAGTCGATCAGCAACAGGATCGAAGCGGCGCCTGGATAGTGGTCCGCCAGTTCCGTCACGGAATTGTATCCGGCACTTCGCCCCAGTCTATAAACATCGAAGCCATTCGGCGCCTTGCCAAGTGCTGAGGCGAGTTCCCACGAAAGACGCGTCTTGCCGACCCCGCCCGGTCCTGTGATCAACAGGGCTGTAAGCCCCTCGTCCGCAAGACGGGAAGTCAGCGTCGTTTCGCCTCGTTCAACAGTGCCAGAGCCGTGAGCAACATATTCGTCGCGTGAAAAGTAATGCAGTTCTCCGGCTGTCAGAAAATCCCGGAATGTGGCGTCGGCCCGGTCATCAGATTCAAACAGCTCCACCCCTGCTGGCAGACCACGAAACCACCTAAAGGCCAGTGACGGATGCTCTTCAAGTTCGGCGTGGAACCAGTCCCAGCGGAACACCCGTACGGCATCGGTACCTTCCGCGAGGGCGCGAACCTCCTCAACCCCTAATGCAACGAGCTTGGCAAAGTCCGCAACAATGCGCGCCTCAATCGCTTGAAGTTCAATGTCGTTCATCGGCACGGTGACGCAAAACCGATAGTACTTGACCGGCAATTCAGGATTTAGCCAAGCGCGATAGGGCGAGTTGGGACGGATTTTCGCATCTTCGCGCAGAGCGGGCAGATTTTTCCAAAGATGGTGAAAGACCTCGGCCCATCGTCCCGCCACATCCTTCACCGCGCCTGAACCAATATACTTGCATTCTGCTACAGTGACCGCCCCGGCCTCGCCGGTCCGGTCGATCAGATCAATCGCACCGTCGCGACCGCGTGCAAAGCGCTTCGAAAAGCCACGCTCATCCTTTGCGATTCGGAAACATTCGAACACGAATGCCTCAAAATCTGCGCCGTCATCGTCGCCCTTTCGTGCTCTGTTTTGAAAGTTACGTGGAGGCTTTGCCATTTCATGATGTTGGGTCAAATATAGATTTCGGTCAATGACCGTAGTGGTAGCGCGAGATAAGCGAAATTAGAGATTTTTGCCTTGCTCCCATTAGGGCTTCGTCTCTGCAATCCCTCCGCAAAAGAAAAGGGCCGCCCCTTGCGGGACGGCCCTTTGCGTTTTCTGTTGCGGGTTTACCCCTCCACCATCCTGCGGATGGTCCCCCTCCCCGAGCAAGCTCAGGGAGGATTTGAGGCCTAACCCAACAACTCCTGCTCGAGCTTCTTGGCCATTTCCTCGATGTTTTCGGGCGGCCAGCCGGGGATGTCCATGCCGAGGCGCAGGCCCATCGAGCTCAGCACTTCCTTGATCTCGTTGAGGCTTTTGCGCCCGAAGTTGGGCGTCCGCAGCATCTCGGCTTCGGTCTTCTGGACCAGATCGCCGATGTAGATGATGTTGTCGTTCTTGAGGCAGTTGGCGCTGCGCACCGACAGCTCGAGCTCGTCGACCTTCTTGAGCAGGTAACGGTTGAGCTGGTTGGTATCGCCTTCGTCGGTGTGCGAGGAGGCCGCCATGCCGATCATCGGCGAGGAGCCGGTGGCCATCGCGTCTTCGAAGTGGACGAACAGCGCGAGCTGGTCCTGGAGGATCCGCGCGGCATAGGCCACCGCGTCTTCCGGGGTCACCGTGCCATCGGTTTCGACGGTGAGGTTGAGCTTGTCGAAATCGAGCTCCTGCCCGATCCGGGCATTGTCGATCTTGTAGCTGACCTGGCGGACCGGCGAATAGAGCGAGTCGATCGGGATCAGGCCAATCGGCGCGTCGATCGGGCGGTTGGCGACGGCCGGGACATAGCCCTTGCCGCTATCGGCGGTCAGTTCCATGTTGAGCGTCGCGCCCTCGTCGAGGTGGCAGATCACGAGATCCTTGTTCATGATCTCGATATCGCCGGTGACGACGATGTCGCCCGCCTTGACCTCGGCCGGGCCGGTCGCGGAGAGCTGGAGCCGCTTGGGGCCCTCGCCCTGCAT
>JANOOJ010000348.1:0-6083 GCA_031421295.1 Novosphingobium sp. | reverse complement strand
GACAGTGAGGGGGTGAAGCTGTTCGATATTACCGATCTGCGTAAACCCGTCGCTGTTCCATCGGGAACCGTGCCGCTGGCCAATGCCCGGAAGATCTATCTGGCGCGCACCTATGCCTATGTCGCGGCCAAGGCGGACGGGTTGGTGATCCTGGGCATTACCCGGCCCACTGCGCCGCAGATCTATGGAAAATTCACGGCGGGCGGGCAGTTGAACGATGCCGAGGATGTGATCGTCGCCTCTACCAACGCCTCGCTGTTTGCCTATGTCGCCGATGGCCGCAACGGGCTGAAAGTGCTGCAACTGACTTCGCCCGACAGCCAGCCCAATTTCTACGGCTTCTCGCCGCTGCCCAAGCCCGAACTGATCGCCTGGGCCAAGACCCCGACCTCGGCGCTGTCCTTGTCCAGAGGCCTCGACCGCGATCGCGGCGTGGATGAAACCGGCGGCCAGATCGCAGTGTTCGGGCGGCTCGGCTCGCGGCCGTTCAACCGGCCCGAGATGGAAACGCTGTTCATGACCCGGCGCGGCTTCCCGTTCAAGGTGAGCGACGAAGTCGATATGCGCGCCTGGCGCGCGGGGCGTTAGGGCGGCTGAAACGCCGACATCATCCACCCCTCCCCGTCGGGGAGGGGCCGGGGGTGGGGGAGCGAGGCCGACAGGCCTCGCGTCAACGCTGGCGCAGTACCCCCACCCCAACCCCTCCCCAGCGGGGAGGGGCATTATGGGCTTCGATCTGCGAGACGCCGCTAGGGCCGCTCGGCGCCGATCATTCGGACAAGCTCCTGCATCCCCGCATCGTAGCTTGCAAACACTCGCCAATCGGCCACCGCTTCGAAATGCGAGATCAGTCGCTCCCCGTCCCAACGGTGGATGGCATAGCCGGGCGGTTCGTCGGTGATCATCGCACGGTCGTCGGGAGCGGTGGGATCGATCGCGGTGAGGTCCAACGCAACGGCGGGGGCGGTGGAGGGGGCGACGATGGTCGGCACGCCGCCAAACCCGGTGGCGATGGTGCGGTGGAGGTGCCCACTGACGATACCGACGATCTGGTCATGCCCGGCAATCGCGGCGGCAAACCGCGCCATCCACGGTTCACGCGCAGCGCCGTCGAGCCAGTGGATCCCGCTCTCGAAGGGTGGATGGTGCAGCGCAACCAGCGTGGGCGTGCCTGGCTGCGCGGCAAGTTCGGCGGACAGCCAGGCGGCGCGCGCCTCGCAGAACGCCCCGCCGTGGCGGCCCTCCTCAAGCGTGTCGAGCATGAGGACGCGGAAGCCCGGCAGGTCTATGGCGTATTGGAGGTACTCACCCGCGCACTTCACGTGCGGAAACGCCGCCAGCAGCGGCCCGCGCAGATCGTGATTCCCGGCCATCGGCCAGACCGGCATCGTCAGCGAGGCAAGTTCGGCCACCAGCCGGGAATAGCTTGCCGCATCGCCCCATTCGGTCAGGTCGCCGGTCAGCAGCACCAGGTCGGGGCGGTTCGGGGCGGAGGCAACGCGCGCGATCACGGCGCGCAGGCGTTGCAGATTGTATTCGTCCGGATTGCCCGGATCGAACCCGATATGGATGTCGGTGATCTGTGCGATCAGCACGGCTCAAGCCCCCCTTAGGGTGACGTTAGCAGCGCGTTTGGCATTCGGCCATGGGCTGCGCGGCGCAGCGCTGGTCGGATGGTAGCCGTGGCACATCGCGCAGCCCGACGGGACTTTGGCGCGGGCCGCAGTCTCACCGAGGTGGCAGGTCCGGCAGCTCTTGAGATCGGGCAGCAGCAGATCGGCGGACGCCGTCGAGGTTTTCGCGGCGTGGCAGCTGGCGCAGGTCTGCTGGCGGTGCGGGCGGTGATCGAACCAGCCGTGCTGCATGTAGCGCGCGGGCTGGACCACGGGCACCACGGCCCACTGGCCGCCGCGATATGCGGGCGTGTGGCACTCGCCGCAAACCCCGTCGCGCGACAGCGCCTGACCGATCCGCGCCATGCCGCTCGCCGGGGCCGAGAAGCGCGAGAAATAGCGCCCGCCCGCCGCGAATTCGCCCGGTCGTCGCCGTCCGGTGACGATCGGTTCGACATGACGGTCGGCGGCGCTCAGGTCGGCGGTCATTTGCGCGATGTCGCCGTGGCGCAGCGTGCGGAAGGTGCTCCCGACCTTGTCGTAAGCAAGGGAGTGGCAGCCTTCGCAATCGCGGATCATCTCGACCGGCTTGAAGCGCACCCCATCCTCGGTCGCCTGGTGGCAGTCGCTGCACCCCAGCGGCTTGCCGTAGCGCCCCAGCGTCCCCGCCATCCGCGTCGCGCCGCCGCGCGGATCGAGGTGGAGCTTGTGCGGGAAGGTCAGCCCGCTGGCCTCGCGCGGATCCTTGTCGAGCGAGACCCGGGTGCTGGGCTTGCCGCCGGGGATTGTCGCCACCAGCGGGCGGAATTGCGGATGGAGCGTGCCGAAATCGGCCGCATTGCCTAGTTTCGTATCGCGCAGCCGCTGATCGAGCGTGTCGTGGCAATCGGCGCAGAACTTCTCGCGGGTCGGCTGCATCGGCCCGGCACCTTCGTGCTCGGTGTGGCAGGTGACGCAGGCGCCGGGGCCGGGCTTGCCGAAGCTGTGGGCGACGCCCTCAAGGAACCGCCCGCCCAGCCCGGGCAATTCGCGCGCACCGGCCATGCGCGGTGCGGCGGCGTGATCGTGAACGTCCTTGTGGCAGGACTGGCAAGTTTCGCTGCGAACTGCTTCGAACGGGCGGACGTGGCAGCTCTCGCATTGGTCGGTCAGCGAATGATGCGCGCGGCTCAGCGGGCCGGGGTTCCAGCTGGCATCGCCCGAAACCGGTTGCTTTGGCGCGCGGGTGAGGCTGCTGGCAATCGGCCAGGCGAGGAACGCGGCGAGGATCGCCAGCCCCAGCAGCCACGCCATCACCCGCTTGCCCGGCAGCGATCGGGCGAGCGAGAAGGCGCGCTTTTCGTCGAGCGGTTCGGCCGCATCGCCCGCCGGCTGGATGGTCAGCAGCACCGCGCCGTCTTCGGCCTGCGCCACCGCAATGCGGTAGCTGCCGAAGCGCAATTCGCCGCCGCTGCGGCTGTCGATCAGCGCCGAGGTGCTGGCCCGGCCATCGAGCGTGAACCCCAGCGTGCCGACCGCCTCGACCCGCACGCGCCCGTCGCCCGCATCGCTGATCTGCGCGTGCTGTGCTTCCACCGCGAGATCGGGCAGGTGGATGTCGTTCTCGGCAGCGCGTCCTACGCTCAACGCCGGGCCAGCGAGGTCCTTTTCGCGGACGATCTCGCGCCCGTCGGCGGTCCGGTCGATCTGGCGGAGGCGGAAAACCATACCCGCGCTACCAGTAGTAGAACACGCTGACGACATGCGCGGTCAGCGCAGCCAGCAGGGCGAAAGTGGCGGGAACGTGGAGGTAGAGCCAGACTTCGAGCAGGCCCTTGAGCCGCAGATGGCGGCGCATCCGCTCGAGCAGCGCCAGCCGCCGGTTGAGCAGCGTTTCGACCCGGATCACCGCCGGATCGGCCGCAACGGCGGGGCTTTCGGTGTTGAAGTCGGCGATCGCCTGGCTCGTCGCGCAGGCGGGATATTCGCCCGAGAGGCGCCGCAGCAGCGATCCGCCGAAGGCATCCTCGGCCAGCGCGATCCGCACCCGGTCTGCGGCGTGCTGGGGCAGGGGCTGCGCGGCATCGAGCAACTGGCGGTCGAGTGCGCGCAGCCCCTCGATCATCTGGGTCTGGGTCATCTGCTCGCGGTTGTTGCTCAGCGCGGCGGGCAGCGTCGCATAGGCGACGATCCCGAATATGCCCGAGGCGATCACCAGTACCATCAGCGCATAGGCCAGCGTGTGAACGTTCCAGCCGAACTGGAACCCGGTGTGCAGCGTCGCGATGACGATCAGCGCCAGGCCGAGATAGACATGCGCCGAGGTCCAGGCCTTGAGCGACCATTTGCCCCGCGTCATGGCGCGCTTGCGGATGCCGAGCAGCGCCAGCCAGACGATCAGCAGCGCGCCGATCGTACCCAAAGTATAGCCATACCAGGTGCCGCCATTGGCGCGGGGTCCGACATCCGCGAAGATATAGCCGAGCAGCGCGACAAGCGACGCGCCGAGCGCCAGCTTGAGCCAGCGGAACTCGCGGTGGCGCAGGAAGCCCTCATGACCAGTCTCCGCCATCAGCTCGCGCTATCCGCCTTGGCGACCGCGAGAAAACCCTCGGGCGAAACGCGGATCGCCGCGCCGGTCGGGCAGGCGCGGACGCAGGCGGGGCCGCCGTCGATCCCCTTGCACATATCGCATTTTATCGCCTTCTTGGCCTCGTCCGGCCCTCGCGCATGCTGCTTGCGCCACTTTTTGGACGGCTCGCCCGGACCCGGCCCAAGGCCGAGGAACAGCCAGCTCAGCAGCGGCGGTTTGGGTGGCGGGACTGAATCCATCCGGATCACGTCATAGGGGCAATTGCGCTGGCAATTGCCGCAGCCGATGCAGGTTTCGTCGATGAAGACCTCGCCGTCGGGCCCGCGTTTGATCGCATTGGGCGGGCAATCGGCCATGCAATGCGGATGCTCGCAGTGGCGGCAGCTGGTGGGGACGTGGAGGTGGGCGTAGGTCCGCCCGGCCTCGCGATTGAGCCGGCTCAGCCCCTCGTGGCTGTCGGCACAGGCCTTTTCGCAATTGTCGCAGCCGACGCATAGCTTTTCGTCGATCAGCAGCACGTCGGTGGCATCGCCGATCCCGTTGTCGATCAGGAACTGCGCGGTTTCGGAAAAGAGGTCGACCGCGCCCGAAAAGCTGTCCTTGCGGCTTTCGATGAAGGCGTTGACATCGCGCCGCGCGGCCATGTCGGTCTGGGCCTTGCGCAGCAGCTCGGGCTTGGTCGCCATCAGCCGTGCGAAAGCCTCGCCGGGCAGGCGGATCACTTCGGAGCGGATCGCCGCCCTGACCGTCGCGGTGCGCAGCCCGCCCGAAATCAGCGCCATTTCGCCCACGTAGCTCCCGGCGGGGAGGTAGGAGAGGAACACCGCTTTGCCACCGATCTCTTTCTCGACGATCATCGAACCGCGCCGGATGACGTAGATGTCGGTCCCCTCGTCGCCCTCGGCCAGCACCACTTCGCCCGCGCGCTTGTCCTGAACTTCGGCCCCCGCGACAAGTTCGGCGACGTCGTCCCTGGTGAGGCCCGAACCGAACATCTGGAGCAGCTGGCGCTCGATCGAGATGCGATTCACCGCGCGCGCCGCGCTGGGCGCGGTGGCGATCAGTTTGAGCGCGGCGTTGCGCGAAAGTTCGACCGCGATGGTCGGCTCGCCGGCGCGCACCGTCGCCCCGCGTTTGCGGCCCGAGATCAGCCCGACCTCGCCGACGATGGAGCCCTGTTCGATGGGCACCGTCAGCGTCGGATCGTCCTTGCTGAGCTCGACCAGCACCGTTCCGGTGGCGATGGCGAACAGCGAGGAGCCCGGCTCGTTGCGCTCGAACAGCCGCTGGCCCGCTGCAAAGCTGCGCACGTCGCTGTCGAGCATCAGCTCGCGCAATTGCAGCACCGAGAGCTCGCGGAATATCTCGACATTGGTCTGGATCAGCGCGAGCCACTCATCGACGCTGTGCTTGATCGGCAGCGCGGCGAATTTGGCGACGAGGATCGGTTCGTCGGCGGGCTTGAGCGCGGTGTTCCCGTTGAGGAACTCGATCACGTCATAACCCTGGTTCATGCAGTGCTTGATCAGCGGATAGCCGGCCAGCGCGCCGATCACATGGATGCCCGGCTTGGTCGATTCGAAGGTCGGCCCGAGCGCCGGGAAGGCGAGCCGATCCTCGCTCGAGAACGCGACGCCGGCCGCCTCGACGAATTTGCGCGGCGGGGCCGAGCCCATCCGCGCAATCACCCGGTCGCACCTCACATTGATTGCACCGTCGCGCGTATCCAGCGCGATTTCGCCCCGGTCGATCTGCGACGCGGTGGTTTCGACGTGGATCGTGATCCGCCCGGCATCGCGCGCAGCGAACAGCGCCTTGATGTTGGCGTCCTTGGCGGTGGCGAAGTCGGCCGAGCGATTGACCAGGCTGACGACATTGCCCTGCGCGGCGTCCGCCGC
>JANOOJ010000347.1:0-7549 GCA_031421295.1 Novosphingobium sp. | reverse complement strand
CAAGCTGTGGGAAGCGATGGGCAATCTCGAGCAGATGATCCACATCAGCCGCACGCTCGACACGCGGCTTGAGGAAAAGGCCAATGACCTCGATCACACCGATCCGGCGAAGGCCAAAGCGATCCGCGAAAGCGCGCTGTTCTATGTCCGCCAGCGCACCCAGGATTTGCTGACACAGATGGCGGTGACGGTGCAGGGCTATCTCGCGCTCGATCTGGTCAAGAAGAACAACGTCGAGCTGGTCAAGGGGGTCGACCGGGCCAGCACCACCACCGTCGGCGCGCTGCGCACCGCGGTGACGGTGGCGCAGGCGATGACCAACCAGCGGCTGGTCCTCCAGCAGATCACCGCGCTTAACACGACGACTGCGAACATCATCGATTCGACCGGCACCTTGCTGCGCGACCAGACCGGCAAAATCCACGAGCAGGCGGCCGCCAGCACCATCCCGCTCGAAGTGCTGCAACGGGCCTTCCAGAACATCTACGACACGATGGACAACATCGACACGTTCAAGATCAAGGCCCTGGAATCGATGAAGCAGACGGTCACCACGCTGACCACCGAGGTTGAAAAGTCGCGCGGCTACATCGCCCGGGCCGAGGGCGCGGCGCAGGCCAAACTGGCCAGTGGTGCGCCCAGCCTGCTCACGCTGGAGGGCTGAGCTTGGCCTCTCCCGCGCATGACAGCGACCGGACGCTGGCGCAGGCGCGCCAGTCGCTGACCCACCAGCGCGCGGGCGGGCGGCGGGTTGTTTCGATCGGGCAACGATCCGCAGCGCTCAAGCGCGAGCATGCCTTTCGCAAGGTCGGCCGGGCCGTGACTGCCGTGGTCGCAATCATCGTCGTGGCGATGATCGCTGGGCTGGTGATCGACGGGATCGGCTTTACCGGGGTGATGGTCACCGCGCTGGCGATTTTCGCTGCGATCATGGTGTTCGGCCGCTATCCGAAAATGAAAGTTCCGCAGCGCCGCGAACTTTCGGGTGGCGACGTCAAATCGCTGGTCGGGCGAACCGAGCTGTGGCTCGAAAGCCAGCGTCCCGCCCTTCCCGCACCCGCCGTCCAGCTGGTCGACCAGATCGGGGTGCAGCTCGATGCGTTGGGGCTCCAGCTTGATGGGCTCGACGACAACCAGCCCGCCGCCGTCGAAGTGCGCAAGCTGGTGGGCGAACATCTGCCCGAGCTGGTTTCGACCTACACCAGCATCCCGCGCCATCTGCGCACCGAACCGCGCGCCGGCCGCACCCCCGACGAGCAGCTCGCCGACAGCCTCGGCAAGATCAGCACCGAGATCGACAGCGTCACTCGCCAGCTCGCCAGCGGCGCGATCGACAATCTGGCGATCACCACGCGCTATCTCGACTATAAATATGGCGCCGGACCCGAAGCCGGTGAGGCGAAGCCCTGATGCGCGTTGCGATTCCCCACACGCTGGGCAAGGCCGAAGTGCGTCAGCGGCTGAAAAGTCGCACCCATGAAATCGCCGATTTCATCCCCGGGGGTTTCGCCGATGTCACTACCGGCTGGCCAAGCGAGGACCAGCTCGACCTCAACGTCCGGGCGATGGGTCAGGCGGTCGATGGAACTGTCGTGATCGAAGAAGGCCAGGTGGTGTTCACCGTCAATCTCCCGCCCGCGCTGTCGTTCGTCGAACCGATGATCAAGGGCGCGATCGAGGCCAAGGGCCGGAAATTGCTGACCTAGCCGGTGGGTTAGCGCGCGTGCTTCGACAAGCTCAGCATGAGCGGGTTTGGGAATTGCGGCATTCAAAAAGGTCCGCTCAGCCTGAGCTTGTCGAAGGCCGCGCGCTACCCTCGCCCGCTGGTCAGCAAAGTGTCCACCACTCCCGGATCCGCCAGCGTTGAAATATCGCCCAGATTGCTCGTGTCCCCCTCGGCGATCTTGCGCAGGATCCGGCGCATGATCTTGCCGCTGCGGGTCTTGGGCAGCGCGGGGGCGAAGTGGATCACGTCCGGCGTCGCAATCGGCCCGATTTCGCGGCGGACCCACTGGACCAGTTCCACCCGCATCGCCTCGCTCTCCGCCTCCCCGGCGTTGAGCGTGACATAGGCGTAGATGCCCTGCCCCTTGATGTCGTGCGGGAAGCCCACAACCGCCGCCTCGGCCACTTTGGCATGCGCGACCAGCGCGCTTTCGACCTCGGCGGTGCCCATCCGGTGGCCCGAGACATTGATCACGTCATCGACGCGGCCCGTGATCCAGTAGTAGCCGTCCGCGTCGCGGCGGCAGCCGTCGCCGGTGAAATATTTACCCGGATAGGTGGTGAAATAGGTCGTGAAGAAGCGCTCGGCATCCCCCCACACCCCGCGCATCTGGCCGGGCCAGCTTTGGGTGAGGCAGAGGTTGCCTTCGGCCGCGCCCTCAAGCACCATGCCCTCGGCGTCGACCAGCTGCGGCACCACCCCGTACATCGGCAGCGAGGCCGAGCCCGGCTTCATCGCAATCGCGCCGGGCTGGCCGGTGATCATCGCCGCGCCGGTTTCGGTCTGCCACCAGGTATCGACCACCGGGCAGCGCTCGTCGCCAACCACCCGCCAGTACCATTCCCACGCCTCGGGATTGATCGGCTCGCCGACCGAGCCGAGCAGGCGCAGCGACGAGCGGCTGGTCCGCGTGACCCACTCGTCGCCTTCGCGCATCAAGGCGCGCAAGGCAGTGGGCGCGCCGTAGAATATCTCGACCTTGTGGCGATCGACAATTTCCCAGAAGCGGCTGTGGGTGGGGTAATTGGGCACGCCTTCGAACATCAGCGTGGTCGCGCCGTTCGCCAGCGGGCCGTAGACCACATAGCTGTGCCCGGTGACCCAGCCGACATCCGCAGCGCACCAGTAGATCTCGCCGGGGCGGTAATCGAACACATAGTGGTGCGTCATCGCCGCCCAGGTGAGATAGCCGCCGGTGGTGTGGAGCACGCCCTTGGGCTTGCCGGTGCTGCCCGAGGTATAGAGGATGAACAGCGGGTCCTCGGCGCCCATCTCCTCGGGCGGGCAATCGGACGAGGCGGCGGCACGCTGCTCATGCCACCAGTGATCGCGGCCTGCCGCCATGGAGATGTCATTGCCGACATGGCGGATGGTGAGCACCGCCTCGACGCCAGGACACTGCGCCAGCGCGGCATCGACATTGGCCTTGAGCGGGACGAGCTTGCCGCCGCGCATCCCGGCATCGGCGGTTATGACGAAGTTGCTGTCGCAATCCTGGATGCGGCCCGCGAGCGCATCGGGCGAGAAGCCGCCGAACACGATCGAATGGATTGCGCCGATGCGGGTGCAGGCGAGCATCGCCACCGCTGCCTCAGGGATCATCGGCAGGTAGATGGTGATCCGGTCGCCGCGCTTGGCCCCCAGCGCTTTCAGCGCATTGGCAAAGCGGCAGACTTCTTCGTGCAATTCACGGTAGCTCAGCCGGCGCTGCTGCGAAGGATCGTCGCCCTCCCAGATGATCGCGGTAACCTCGCCGCGCTCCGCCAGATGGCGGTCGAGGCAATTGGCGCTGACGTTGAGCGTCCCGTCAGCGAACCATTCGATCCCGAAATCCGCCTCGGCGAAGCTGCTGGCCGAGAGCTGCGTCCACGGCTTGATCCAGTCGATCCGCGCCGCTTCGTCCCGCCAGAAGGCCTCGGGTTCGGCCAGTGAACAGCGATATTTCTCGGCGTAGGCCGCAGCATCGACGTAGGCGCGGGCGGCCCATTCGGCAGGTACGGGATGGATTGTGGACATCGGGCAAGGCTCTCCTGTCCGACTGTCCTAGGCCAGCAGTGCCTCGATCAGCAAGGTTGCGCGATCAGTGCGACGCCGCGCACTTCAACCGTGTCCAGCGATTCGGCTGCGGCGCATTCGCCGGGCTTGACCACTTCACCGGCGACCAAGGCCGCACCCCTGCGCGGAATGACCAGCAGTGGACCGCGATAGCGCGCCATGAGGCCGACATCCGCCGCGCCATCCAGCTGGTCGAGCCGAAACAGCGGCCCCTCGACCAGCGTGAATGTGCCGCGAGCCGGATAGGCGCGATGCAGCGCCGGATCGTGCGGCTCGCCGAGCGCCACCGCGATCCCCGCATCAAGATGCAATTCGCGCGGGCGGCCGTAGTCGTAGAGGCGATAGGTCACATCGTTGTTCTGCTGGATTTCGATCAGGCTGACGCCTGCGCCGATCGCATGAACCGTGCCCGCCGGAATGTAGAAGAAATCGCCCGGCTTGACCGGGTGCCACACCAGCAGTTCCTCGATGCTGCCATCGAGCGCGGCGGCGCGCATCGCTGCGGCGGAGATCGGCTCGCGGAAGCCCACACCCAAAGTCGCGCCGGGTTCGGCGGCGATCACCAGCCAGCATTCTTCCTTGCCCTGCGGCCCGCCGGGATGGTTCTGGATCGAGAGCTTTTCGCTGGTGAAGAGGTATTTGACCAGCAGCCGGTCGAGCTCGGGCGGCGGTTCGAACCACACTTCGCCGATCTTCTCTCCGGGTGGCGCAACGAACGGCGCGGGCAGCGTCTCGCGCCCCCACGGCTTGGCGACCATTTTGGTTTCGAGCAGGCTCACTGCGTCGCCGCGCCCGTCAGCTTCCCCACCTGCTGCGCGCCGCGCGTCGAGGTAACCAGCACCTCGCCCTTGTCGACCACCACGATCACGCCATCGAGCCCGATCACCGAAACGCGCGGGCCATCGCTGTCGACCAGCACATTGCGGCAATCGACCAGCTCGGCCGGGCCGGTCACGGCATTGCCATCGGCATCGCGGGTCCGCGCTTCGTGCAGCGCCTGCCAGTTGCCGATGTCCGACCACGCCATCTGCGCGGGGACCATTGCCGCGCGCGACGTGTTCTCCATCACCGCATAATCGACCGATTCGCTTTCGACCCGCGCAAAGGCGGCGGCATCGGGGTGGAAGTAACGACCCTCCTGCCGTCCGCCCGCCACCGAAGCCTTGACCGCTTCAAACAGCTGCGGGCGATGCGCCGCCAGCTCGGCCAGAAAATCGCCCGCGCGGAACGCAAAGATTCCGCCATTCCAGGCATAGCCCCCCTCGGCCAGAAAGCCCTGGGCGCGGGCAAAATCGGGCTTTTCGATGAACTGGACCAGCTTGTAGCCCTGCCCGCCGACCGGGTCGCCCTGTTTGAGATAACCGAACCCGGTCTCGGGCCCGGTCGCCTCGATGCCGAGCGAGACCAGCCAGCCCTCGCGCGCCAGTTCACCCGCCGCGACCGCAGCAGCGACGAACGCATCGCAATCGCCGATGTGGTGATCGCTCGGGCACACCAGCATCACCGCGTCGTCGGGCAGGCGCAGCGCGGCGAGCGCGATGGCGGCGGCGGTGTTCTTGGCCTCGGGCTCGACAATCACGCTGGCCCCGGGCGCGTGCGTCAGCTGCTCCTCGACATGGGTGAGATGCCCGCTGCCCGTGACCACCACCGGCGGCGCGAAATGCGCCGGGTCGGCGCAGCGCAGCAGCGTCGCTTCGAACAGCGTGGCATCACCGACCAGTGGCAGGAACGGTTTGGGCTTGGTCGCGCGGCTCTTGGGCCAGAGCCTGGTTCCGCTCCCGCCGCACAGGATTACCGGAGTAATGATGCTCATAGGTCCGGCAACGTCCGATCAGTCCATCAGTTTCAGCAGCTCGTCGATCCTGACGGTCGCGAAGCCCACCGCGCTATCGGAAATGCCATAGGGCACCAGCAGCCGCTTGCCCACCTTGAGCGCGCCGCAGGTATAGACCACGTTGGGGACATAACCCGAGCGGTCGGCATCCTCGGCGGTGAGTACCGGCTCGCGCGTTCGGCCCAGCAGCTTCGAGGGATCGTCCTTGTCGAGCAAGGCCGCGCCCAGCGCATATTTGCGCATCGCCCCGACCCCGTGGGTGAACAGCAGCCACCCCGCGTCGGTCAGGATCGGGCTGCCGCAATTGCCGATCTGGATGAATTCCCACGGGTATTTCGGACCCATCAACAGCACGCCGTCATCGTCCCAGCATTCGATACTGTCCGAGCGGAGCAGATAGAGGTTCTTGCCGTCCTGCCGCCCGACCATGCAATATTGCCCGCCGACCTTTTGCGGGAATAGCGCCATACCCTTGTTGCGCCCGGCTTTGCCCTGGATCGGTTCGAGCAGATAATCGTGGAAATTGCGGGTCCGCAGCAGTTCGGAGCGGATCGAGGAGCCCGAATAGGCGGTGTAGGTGCCGATCCACTCGTAATCCTTGGGGCCATGTTCGAACCGGACCAGCCGCAGGTCTTCGAGGCCGTTACGCTGTTGTTCGGTGACCGGGAAGATCACCGTGTTGGACAGGCTGCTTTCGGGATGGCGGTGCACGGTGATTGCGGCGTCCGCATCGACCAGCGTCGTGTCGTCGGGCTCGGTCGCAGTGGCGAAGGCATCTTGCGGCCACAGAGTGAAGCTGCCGTCATGTTTGGCGATGCCTTCGCGGAAGGCAATCGAGCTGATGTGCCCTTCTCCCACCGCGCGCAATGTCATGACAAAGCGGCAGGCGTCGCCGCGCATCCCGGTCTGGTCGGGGTGCATGACGATCGAGGGGTTCATCAGAGCGGCGGCGGAATAGGTATATTCGTGACAGAAATAGGCCCCGATCAACCGCTTGCGCGCGCGCGAATAGGCGGTTCCGTCAAGCCCGAGCGTCTCTTCGAGCTCGCGATAGCGGGTGTCGAACATCTGTTCGGTCTGCCAATGGCGCGCGCTGAAATCGTGGAGCACACGCCGATATTCGGCGCTGGCCGCGCGTTCGGACAGGTTGGCAATGTCATCAACCAGCTTGCGCGCGCGACCGCCGTCGGCGCTGCTCGCCTGCCAATCGAGGTGAAACGGACGCAGTACGACCCGCGACGGGTCTGCATGCAGCCGCGTATCAAGGATTTCCAACGGGGAAACCGGCGCTTCGTAATCCCGGCTCAAGCATTTCTCCCGTCGATTCGCCTGTTGGGTCTGCGGCCATGGCTAGCATGGAATAATGGGCAAGCTGAAATGCCAGGATCGATTCGGCCCCGCAATTCTCATTCGCGCCGCGCGGGGTGATCCCGTCGCGGCAGCGCCCGCTGGCAAGATCGGCCAGCACCACGCCGCGATCGTTGGCCCCGAAGTACCAGCGCCACGCCGTGGTAGCGTGATCGGCCCAGCATTGCTCGCCGGTCACCGCATAGGCGCTGCGCGCCGCCTCGATCGCGGCTTGCGCTTCGAGCGGCTGCTGGTCGAAGGGCAGCGGCGCATCGGGCGTCCCGAAGCTTTCCGAACCCACGGGACGGAACTGGCCGCTGGCCGAGCGCTGCTGCGCCGCAATCCACGCCAGACTCTCCAGCCCTGCCGCGCGCCAGTCGGCGCGATCGAGCAAATGGCCCGCCTCGATCAGGGCCTGCGACAGGCGCGGATTGTCGTAGCCGAGCACCGCTTCGAACCATGCCCAGTCGGGCCGCCGCGCGGCGTCGAGCAGCCGCGCGAGCAGGTCCCCGCCACGTTCCAGCTGTTCGCGTGCATCTTCATGGTCGGGAATGGCGCGCAAAACCGCCGCCGCGCCGAGCATCGCG
>JANOOJ010000346.1:0-7303 GCA_031421295.1 Novosphingobium sp. | reverse complement strand
TTCCATGTCGATGAAATCGATCACGACCAGCCCGGCCATGTCGCGCAGGCGCAGCTGGCGAGCGATCTCGCGCGCGGCTTCGAGGTTGGTGTTGACTGCGGTCGCCTCGATCCCGTGCTCTTTGGTCGAGCGGCCCGAGTTGATGTCGATCGAGACCAGCGCTTCGGTCGGGTTGATCACCAGATAGCCGCCGCTTTTTAGCTGGACCATCGGATCGTACATCGCCGAAAGCTGGTCTTCGGCGCCATAGCGCTGGAACAGCGGAACCGGATCGGCATATTGCTTCACCCGCTTGGCGTGGCTCGGCATCAGCAGCTTCATGAAGTCGCGTGCGGCGCGGTAGCCATTCTCGCCCTCGACCACGACGTCCTCGATATCCTTGTTGTAGATATCGCGGATCGCGCGTTTGATCAGGTCGCTATCCGAATGGATTGCGGCCGGCGCGCTGCTCTTCATCGTGCGTTCGCGGATCCCGTCCCACAGGCGGGCCAGATAATCGAAGTCGCGCTTGATCTCGACCTTGGTGCGGCTGAGACCGGCGGTGCGGACGATGCAGCCCATCGACTTGGGCAAGTCCATGTCGGACACGATCGTCTTGAGCCGCTTGCGATCCGCTGCGCTCGAAATCTTGCGCGAAATCCCGCCGCCGTGGCTCGAATTGGGCATCAGCACGCAATAACGGCCGGCGAGGCTGAGGTAGGTGGTCAGCGCCGCGCCCTTGTTGCCGCGTTCTTCCTTGACGACCTGAACCAGCAGCACTTGGCGGCGCTGGATGACGTCCTGGATCTTGTAGCGGCGGCGCAGTGCCATGCGCTTGTCGCGCAGATCGTCTGCAGCCTTGGCCTTGCCCCGGCCAGCGCCGCGAGTCTGACGGCGGCCGCGGCGCGGACGTTCGTCGCCGCCTTCGTCGCCATTGTCGTTGTCGCCATGCTCTTCGGCGGCTTCGTCCCCGGCGTCGTCCCCGGCGTCGTCGGCGGCTTGATCGACGCCGTCTTCGATTTGACCGTCCTCGATCGTCGCAACTTCGTCCTTTTCGGAGGTGTCGATTTCGATGACGCCACCGTTGTCGGCAGCGTCCCCGTTCTCGTAGCCATCCCCGGTGTCATAACCGTCGTCGTAGGACCGCTCGCTGTCGTCGTCCTCGTCATCCTCGTCGGCCCGCAGCGCGGCCTCTTCCTCGAGATGTGCGGCTTCCTCGGCGATCAGCCGGTCGCGATCTTCTTTGGGTATCTGGTAATAATCGGGATGGATTTCGCTGAAGGCGAGGAAGCCGTGCCGATTGCCGCCGAAATCGACGAACGCCGCCTGCAGCGACGGTTCGACCCGGGTTACCTTGGCGAGGTAGATGTTACCTTTGATCTGCTTGTGATCGGCAGATTCAAAGTCGAATTCTTCAATCCGGTTGCCTTTTAGCACCGCCACCCGGGTTTCTTCCGTGTGGCGCGCATCGATCAGCATGCGCGTTGTCATTATATGTTCTCCATGCGCGCCGCGGCGGGCCGAGAACCCGAGGGCCTCGATCCCGAAGGGCAGCGCGTGTCTGTGCGGAACGGCTGTGCGCCCCGGCCAAAGCCGGAGTCAGGCGAGCAGCTGTATCGGTGGAGCCGGGGCGATAGGTCGCTCCGGCGTGCGGGTTCGTGTCTGCAACAAGGACAAGGCGCGGCGCGTATCGGCGCGCACGAATGATCGTTCCCGCAGCCGTCCGCACCGCCTGCGTCCCGAAGGACGGCAGCGGACAGGACGGCGTAAGGCTTGTCATTATTGCATCAACCTGTGTGGATCCGGCCCAATCGGACCGGACATCTCCCCAAGGGTGCAGCTGTTTCCGATCCTGCTTGGGTTAGCGTGCGGCCGTTTGGGGCTTTTGCACCGGTAGGATCGGGGCTGTTTGCCCCGGTGAAAGCGAACTAGCACCGCTTTGTTCAGGCGGCAAGTTTGTTGCACAATCGGGGCCATTGTCAGCCCGATAATCGCCCGGCCATTGCAGAACTGCTGCACTGGCCTTAGTCCGGTGGACGATGCCCCGCAGCCTGCAGCTCCTGCTTCTCGCCCTTGCCCCGGTCGCGGTGTTCGCCCTGATGATCTGGACCGATCGCACCTATGGCACCGCCGGGCGCGGGCGCGACTATGTTATCCGGCTCGAACTGCCGCCTGCGGGCGGAGAGATCGGCCTGCCCAAAGTCGAGGGTCCGCTCGATGCGAGCCGGCCGTTGGTGGTGATCGATGCGGGCCATGGCGGTTACGATCCGGGGGCCGGGGCTGGGGCGATCAAGGAAAAGAACCTCACCTTGCGGCTGGCGCTGGCGCTGCGCGATGTCCTGATGGAGCAGGGCGGGATCCGGGTGGCGCTGACCCGCGATGACGACAGCTTCCTGATGCTGGGCGAGCGGGCGGGGATCGCGCGGCGACTGCAAGCCGATCTGTTCCTCTCGATTCACGCCGACAGCACCTCGGGTGCCGAGGCCAGCGGGGCGACAATCTATACGCTGTCATCCAAGGGATCGAGCGAAGTCGCCGAGAGGCTCGCGCAGCGGGAAAACCGGGCGGATTCGATCAACGGTGTTCCGATCCGCCAGCAGAGCGCCGCGGTCAGCGCGATTCTGGTCGATCTGGCGCAGCGCGAGACGCAGGCCAAATCCGAACAGTTCGGTCGTCTGATACTGCGCGAAGGGGCCGGGCGATTGCCGTTCCGCGACGATAAGGTCCAGTCGGCCGCTTTCGCCGTGCTCAAATCGCCCGATCTGCCCTCGGTCCTGTTCGAAAGCGGCTATATCAACAATCCGGACGATGTCGGTCGGCTTGTATCGCCTGCGGGACGCGCCACTTTTGCCGAAGTCACCGCCCGCGCGATCCGGGTCTATTTCGCGCGGCAGGCTGGCACATAGGATGCGACTGGCATCTCACATATTCACCATGCTAGAGGCGCGCGACGATGCTTGACGCTCCTGCACCCCAATCCATCCGCTACCGCATTCGCCGCGACGCCGGCGGAGCGCTCGAATGGGTGCGCGGGCTGATCGCGACGGCGCGGGCGCATCCTTCGGGTGAATGGTTCGCCGCGAACTGGCGCACCAACCGGTGGTTCCGGCTGACCGGCTATGCGCTGGGCGGATTGCTCGCGCTGTGGTTGCTGGTCTGGATTCTGGTCGCGCGCAACCTGCCCTCGGCGGATACGCTGCTGACCTACCAGCCGCCGCTGCCGACGATGGTGCGCGGCGTCGATGGCGAGATCGTCTATAGCTACGCCCGCGAACGCCGCGTTCAATTGCGCTACGTCGATTTCCCCAGGCCGCTGGTCAACGCTTACCTCGCGGCGGAGGACAAGACTTTCTGGTCGCACGGCGGAGTCGATTATCCGGGGGTTGCAGGCGCGGTGTTCGATTACGCCAGCAAGCTCGGCTCGGGTGAGCGCGCGCGCGGCGGTTCGACGATTACCCAGCAGGTTGCCAAGAACATCCTGATCGGCAACGAATATTCGATCACCCGCAAGCTCAAGGAAATGATCGTCGCGCGGCGGATCGAGGACGTGCTCAGCAAGCAGCAGATCCTCGAGCTGTACCTCAACGAAATCCCGCTGGGGCGGCAAAGCTTTGGCGTGCAGGCCGCAGCGCGGGCCTATTTCGGCAAGGATGTCGGCGATTTGCAGCTTCAGGAAGCCGCATTCCTGGCGATCCTGCCCAAAGCGCCCGAGACTTACGGTCGTGCGAAGAATGCGGCGCTGGCGATCACGCGCCGCAACTACGTGCTCGACCAGATGGTCAAAAGCGATTGGGCCACCGCAGAACAGGCCGCGCTGGCCAAGGCGACGCCGCTCGGGATTATTCCGCGCCGCAGCGAATCCTACGTGACCGAGGCGGGCTATTTCCTTGAGGAAGTGCGCCGCCGCCTGATCGACAAATATGGCGAGAAGGCGGAGGACGGGCCGCACAGCGTTTATGCCGGGGGGCTATGGGTCCGGACCTCGCTCGATCCGCAGCTGCAGAAAGCCGCGCGCGATGCCTTGCGCGCCGGGCTGCTGCGCTATCATGCGGGCCGTGCCTGGACCAAGCCGATCGACCATATCTCGGTCACGCCAGATAAGTGGCAGGGCGAACTGGTCGCGCTCAATCGTTCGATATCGTACCAGAACTGGCGGATCGGTGTAGTCACCATACGGGATGGGCCGCGCGCTACCATCGGTTTCACCGATGGCGACAGTGCGCCGCTGACCGGCCTGCCCGCTGCCCTGCGCGCCGGGGACGTGATCGCGGCGGCCCCTAGCGGCAATGCCTGGACGGTTCGAACAATTCCCGAGGTGTCGGGCGGGTTTGCCGCCGAGGACCCCAACAACGGCCGTGTGCTGGCGATGCAGGGCGGGTTCGATTCGGGGCTCGGCTCGTTCAACCGCGCGACGCAGGCGCTGCGCCAGCCGGGTTCGACCATCAAGCCGTTCGTCTATGCCACCGCGCTCGATTACGGAATGACGCCTGCGACGATGGTGCTGGATGGCACCTTTTGCGTTTATCAGGGTGCCGCGCTCGGGCAGAAGTGCTTCCGCAACTTCGACATGCGCGGGGCTGGCGGCACGCATACGATGCGCTGGGGGCTGGAGCAGTCGCGCAACCTCATGACGATCCACATCGCCAACGACACGGGTATGGATCACGTGGTCGATACGATCAACCGGGTCGGCATCGGCAAGTATCAGCCCTATCTGTCCTACGCGCTGGGGGCGGGCGATACGACCGTGCTGCAAATGGTCAATGCTTACACCGCGCTGGCCAACAACGGGGTACAGCATGCCTCGACGCTGATCGATTTTGTCCAGGATCGTAATGGCAAGGTTATCTGGCGCGCCGATACAAGGCGCTGCACCGGCTGCAACATGACGCAGTGGGATGGCAAGCCGATGCCGCGACTGGCACCTGCGGGCAAGCAGGTGCTCGATCCGCGCACCGCTTACCAGACGGTCCACATGCTCGAAGGCGTGGTTCAGCGCGGCACTGCGGTGACGCTGCGCGACCTTGGGTTGCCGCTGTTCGGGAAGACCGGGACGACCTCGGGCCCGACCAATGTCTGGTTCGTGGGCGGATCGCGCAATATCGTCGGCGGGGTCTATATCGGCTACGACCAACCGCGCTCGCTGGGCGGCTATGCGCAGGGCGGAACCTTCGCCGCGCCGATCTTCAAGCAGTTCGTCACCGAAACCCGGGGGCGCTGGTCGCATCTGCCGTTTGTTGCACCTTCTGAGGTGCGGATGGTCAAGATCGACCGGATCACCGGCAAACGCGTGTTCGAAGGCTCGCCGGGGATCGATCCCAAATCTGCGCTGATCTGGGAAGCGTTCAAGGCCGATACCGAACCCAAGCGGGCCACCCGGCAAGAGGACATCGCCGCCGCGCGCGACGCGCTGCTCGCCGCAATCCGCAAAGGCGCGCGGGCTGTGCCGCCGCGTGCCGCTGTCAGTGAAGCAGCGGCCAGCCCGGATCCCGCCGCGCTGCCGACGCTGCAAGCCGATCCCGCCACAACGCAGTAGCTGGACTTGGCGGGCAGGGCAGCCCAAGGTGCGGTCATGATCAAACGCCCCCTCATCCTCGCTGCCGCGCTTGCCGCGTTGTTCGTTCCCACCGCTTCGCAGGCCGAGCTGCCCAATGGCGCGCGGGCACCCAATTTCGCCACCCAAGGCGCGCTGGCGGGCAAACCCTTTGCCTTCAATTTGCGCGCGGCACTGCGGCGCGGGCCGGTGGTGCTGTATTTCTTTCCCAAGGCGTTCACGCAGGGCTGCACGCTGGAGGCACACGCCTTTGCCGAGGCGAGCGATGGGTTCCGCGCCGCCGGGGCCACCGTTATCGGCATGTCGGCGGACGATGTCCCGACTTTGCAGCGCTTCTCGACCGAGGCCTGCCGCGACAAGTTCGCGGTCGCCGCCGCCACCCCCGCAATTATCCGCGCCTATGACGTCGATCTCAAGCGCGAGGGCGTGTCGACCGGGCTGACCAGCCGGACCAGCTATGTCATCGCCCGCGACGGGCGAATTCGAATGGTTCATTCCGACATGAATTATGCCGACCACGTGCGGCTGACGCTGGCGAGAGTGCAGGCGATGCGGCGGCGGTAGCCTTCGACAGGCTCAGGCCGAACGGAGGAAGGGCAACAAGTCACACCCCGCTCGTGCTGAGCCGGTCGAAGCACGCGCGCAGCCTCTCCCCAACTTTACAATCTCAGCGCCGCCGCCTAGCGGAGCGGCAAGCTAGGGAGTTTCAAGGCCATGCG
Source organism: Novosphingobium sp. (assembly GCA_031421295.1). Lineage (GTDB taxonomy): Bacteria > Pseudomonadota > Alphaproteobacteria > Sphingomonadales > Sphingomonadaceae > Novosphingobium. The sequence goes on along the minus strand of JANOOJ010000346.1, from coordinate 1,051 downwards.
TGCCGAAGGGCAGGCTCATATCGACCGGATCGAGGCGGCGCTCGCGCTCGTCCGCAAGTTTCTCGACTGGGATCGCGCGCTGCGGCGGCTCGACGAGCTTAACGCGCGCGTCGAGGACCCCAAGCTATGGGACAATCCCAAGGACGCCGAAGGCGTGATGCGCGAGCGGCGGCGGCTCGAAGCGGCGGTCGGCACGGTCAAGCAGATCGGCCAGGAAATGGCCGACGCGATTGAGTTCGTCGAACTGGGCGAGGCCGAGGGCGACGAGGAGACGGTGACTGAAGGCCTCACCAGCCTGAAAGTGCTGGCCGAGCGCGCCGATCAGGACAAGGTCCAGGCGCTGCTCGCGGGCGAGGCCGATGCCAACGATGCCTATCTCGAAGTCCACGCCGGGGCGGGCGGGACCGAGAGTCAGGATTGGGCGGAAATGCTCCAGCGGATGTATTCGCGCTGGGCCGAGCGTCACGGCTACAAGGTCGAACTGGTCGATTACCACGCGGGCGAACAGGCCGGGATCAAGAGCGCGACGCTGCTGATCAAGGGCGAGAACGCCTATGGCTATGCCAAGACCGAGAGCGGGGTGCACCGGCTGGTCCGGATCAGCCCCTATGACAGCTCGGCGCGGCGGCACACCAGCTTCAGCTCGGTCTGGGTCTATCCGGTGATCGACGACGACATCGACATCGAGATCAAGGACAGCGATCTCAAGATCGATACCTATCGCGCATCGGGCGCGGGCGGCCAGCACGTCAACACCACCGATTCGGCGGTGCGGATCACGCATATTCCCACCGGGATCATCGTCGCCAGCCAGAACGACCGCTCGCAGCACAAGAACCGCGCGACCGCGATGGGGATGCTCAAGGCGCGGATGTATGAGGCCGAACTGGCCAAGCGCGAGGCCGAGGCCTCAGGCGAGTACCAGGCCAAGACCGAGATCGGCTGGGGCCACCAGATCCGCAGCTACGTCCTCCAGCCCTACCAGCTGGTCAAGGATTTGCGCACCGGTTGCACCTCGACCGCGCCCGACGACGTGCTCGACGGCGCGCTC
>JANOOJ010000345.1:0-8531 GCA_031421295.1 Novosphingobium sp. | reverse complement strand
AACCCAATAAACCCCCCACCCCCCCCCACCCCCCCCCGAACCCCCCCCCCGCCCCCCCACCCCCCCCCCGGGGGGGGGTGGGGGGGGGGGGGGCCCGCGAGGCGCAGCCTCGCGTCTCCGTCGCTGGTGTGGAACCCCCATCCCCAACCCTTCCCCAACGGGGAAGGGAGCAGGTTGCGCTAGTCGGTGGGGTCATCCTTAAACCAGTCGCTGCGGTTGGTGGCGCGGGTGAGGGCTTCGGCGATCCGCAAAACCACGCCATCGGTGTTTTGCAGGACCTCGTTGTTCCAGAAGCGGATGACTTGGTAGCCGTAGCCTTCGATCATCCGCGTCCGCGCTTCGTCGGTCGGACTGTCATCGTGCTGTCCGCCATCGACCTCGATCACCAGCTTGACGCGGCGGCAGGCGAAATCGGCGATGGCGTTGCCGATCTGGAATTCGCGGGTGAACTGAACGCCGAGTTGCTTGTGCTTGAGCCGCGACCACAGACGCACCGCCGCCTCGGTCGGTTCACGCCGCAGCTTTTGCGCAACCGGCGTCAGCCGCTTTCCCGCCACACGCGCTCTCCCTCTAAACTCCCCTCCCCATCGGGGAGGGGCTGGGGGTGGGGGCTCGGCGTATCGATCAAACGCCGAACCCCCATCCCAACCCTTCCCCGATGGGGAAGGGCTCAGGCCGCGCTCTCTCTCGACCATTGCGTGAGAATTTCACGCCAGATGTCCTCTGCGCTGACATCTCGGTCGAATGCGATTTTGGCCGCGGCTTCCATCAGGTCGTCCGGAATCTCTTCCAGCACCAGATCGTCGTTTTCATCGAAGCTGAATTTCAACGACTTACCTTCCTTGCGGCAAACCCGCCCTATCCTATCAGAAGCTGCCTGACGCACCATGCCCAAACGCACTGACATCTCCTCGATCCTCGTCATCGGCGCCGGGCCGATCATCATCGGTCAGGCCTGCGAGTTCGATTATTCGGGCACGCAGGCGATCAAGGCGCTCAAGGAGGAGGGCTATCGCGTCGTGCTGGTGAACAGCAATCCGGCGACGATCATGACCGATCCCGAGTTCGCCGACGCGACCTATATCGAGCCGATCACCCCCGAAATCGTCGCGCGGATCATCGAGAAGGAGCGGCCCGACGCCGTTCTGCCGACGATGGGCGGCCAGACCGCGCTCAACACCGCGCTGGCGCTGGCCCAAGACGGAACCTTAGCGAAATACGGTTGCATCATGATCGGGGCCGATGCCGAGGCGATCGACAAGGCCGAGGACCGGATGAAATTCCGCGACGCGATGGACCGGATCGGGCTCGAAAGCGCGCGGTCGGGGATTGCGCATAATGTCGACGAGGCGTTTGCAGTGCTGACCCGCACCGGGCTGCCTTCGATCATCCGCCCGAGCTTCACGCTGGGCGGAACCGGCGGCGGCGTGGCCTATAACAAGGCCGAGTTCGAGGCGATCGTCCGCTCGGGCATCGATGCCAGCCCCACCAACGAAGTGCTGATCGAGGAATCGCTGCTCGGGTGGAAGGAATTCGAGATGGAAGTCGTGCGCGATCGCGCCGACAATGCCATCATCATCTGTGCCATCGAGAATGTCGATCCGATGGGAGTGCATACCGGCGATTCGATCACCGTCGCCCCGGCGCTGACGCTGACCGACAAGGAATACCAGATCATGCGCAATGCATCGATCGCGGTGCTCCGGGAAATCGGCGTTGAAACAGGCGGTTCCAACGTACAGTTCGCAGTCAATCCGAAGGATGGCCGGCTGATCGTGATCGAGATGAACCCGCGGGTTTCGCGCAGCTCGGCGCTGGCGAGCAAGGCTACGGGCTTCCCGATCGCGCGCGTCGCAGCCAAGCTGGCGGTGGGTTACACGCTCGACGAGCTGACCAACGAGATCACCGGTGCGACCCCCGCCAGCTTCGAGCCGAGCATCGATTACGTCGTCACTAAAATCCCCCGGTTTGCGTTCGAGAAGTTCAAGGGCGCCGAGCCGCTGCTTTCGACCGCGATGAAATCGGTCGGCGAAGTCATGGCGATCGGGCGCAACTTCAAGGAATCGCTCCAGAAGGCACTGCGCGGGCTCGAAACCGGGCTCGACGGGTTCAATCGCATGCCCTCGCTCGAAGGCGCGGGCCGCGATGCGCTGACCGCCGCGCTTTCGCGCCAGACCCCCGACCGCTTGCTGGTGGTCGGCCAAGCCTTCCGCGAGGGCTTCTCGGTCGAGGAGATCGATGCGGTCACCCACTACGACCCGTGGTTCCTGCGCCAGATCGAGGAGATCATCGCCGAGGAGGCGGCAATAATGCGCGATGGCCTGCCCAACGACGCCCCCGGGCTGCGGCGGCTCAAGGCGATGGGCTTTTCCGACAAGCGCCTTGCTACCTTGGCGGTGCGGGGGATCGGGGTGGCGGGCGGCATGGGCGAGACCCAGGCGCGCCGCTCGGGGCTGCTCCACGATGCCTTGCGGGCGATGGCCGGGGCGACCAGCGAGGCCGAAGTCTGCCAACTGCGCCACCGGCTGGGCGTCCATCCGGTGTTCAAGCGGATCGATAGCTGCGCCGCCGAGTTCGAGGCGATCACGCCCTATATGTACTCGACCTATGAGGCTCCATCGTTCGGCGAACCGGAATGCGAGGCCGCGCCATCCGACCGCAGGAAGATCGTCATCCTCGGCGGCGGGCCCAACCGGATCGGGCAGGGGATCGAGTTCGATTACTGCTGCGTCCACGCCTGTTTTTCGCTGGCCGAGGCGGGCTATGAGACGATCATGGTCAACTGCAACCCGGAGACGGTGAGCACCGACTACGACACCTCCGACCGGCTCTATTTCGAACCGCTGACCGGCGAGGACGTGCTGGAAATCCTCCGCGTCGAGCAGCAGAACGGCGAGCTGGTGGGGGTGATCGTCCAGTTCGGCGGGCAGACCCCGCTCAAGCTGGCGCAGGCGCTGGAAGATGCGGGCATCCCGATCCTCGGCACCTCGCCCGATGCGATCGATCTGGCCGAGGACCGCGAGCGGTTTGCCAAGCTGGTCAACGATCTCGGGCTCAAGCAGCCGCTCAACGGGATCGCCCGCAGCCGCGACGAGGCGGTCGCGGTGGCCAACCGGATCGGCTTCCCGGTACTGATGCGCCCATCCTACGTGCTGGGTGGGCGGGCGATGGAAATCGTCGACAGCATTGCCCAGCTCGATGACTATATCGCCACTGCGGTTTCGGTTTCGGGCGATAGCCCGGTGCTGATCGACCAGTATCTGCGCGACGCGATCGAATGCGATGTCGATGCGCTGTGCGATGGCGAAGTCGTCGCGGTCGCAGGGGTGATGCAGCATATCGAGGAGGCCGGGATCCACTCGGGCGACAGCGCCTGCACCCTGCCGCCGTATAATCTGCCCGCCGAGACTGTCGCCGAGATGGAACGCCAGGCCGAATTGCTGGCGCTGGCGCTGGGGGTCAAAGGGCTCATGAACATCCAGTTCGCGGTGAAAGGAACCGATGTCTACCTGATCGAGGTCAACCCGCGCGCTTCGCGAACCGTGCCCTTCGTCGCCAAGGCAATCGGCCAGCCGGTCGCCAAGATCGCCGCGCGGGTCATGGCGGGCGAAAAGCTCTCGGCCTTCCCGCCGTTCAAGCGCGAGCTCGATTACATGGCGGTCAAGGAAGCGGTGTTCCCCTTCGCGCGCTTCCCCGGGGTCGATCCGGTGCTGAGTCCGGAGATGAAATCGACCGGCGAGGTCATGGGCCTCGACCGGGATTTTGCGACCGCTTTCGCCAAGGCGCAGCTGGGCGCGGGGATGGCTTTGCCCCAAAGCGGCGTGGTGTTCGTCTCGGTCAAGGACAGCGACAAATCGGTCATCCTGCCCGCCGTGCAGAGGCTGGTGGAGCAGGGTTTCAGCATCATCGCGACCGGCGGCACCCAAAAATATCTCGCCGACGCCGGGCTCCCGGTCAAGCGCGTCAACAAGGTGGCGGAGGGCCGTCCGCACATCGTCGACCGGATCATCGATGGCGGGGTAGCGTTGATTTTCAACACTACCGAAGGCTGGCAGAGCCTTAAAGATTCGCAATCGATCCGTGGTTCGGCGCTCACCGGCAAGGTGCCGTACTTCACCACGGCAGCCGCTTCGGTCGCTGCGGCTGAAGGAATCGCGGCTTTGCGCGGGGCCAAACTTGAAGTGCGCTCGCTGCAGGACTATTATAGCTGACGCGATCCTCCCGATTTCGCAACTGATCGGCCTTCCCCGCATTGGGGCGGGGCGGGTTACTAGTCGCAAGTCGGCAGGGGCAGGGTCGAAAAGGAAGGTTTGTGATGGCGAGTGTCGAAAAGCTGCCGATGCTGGAGGAAGGCTATGAAAAGCTGCACGCCGAGCTGAAAGCGCTGCGCGAGGAGCGTCCGCTGATCGTCGAGGCGATCGAGGAAGCGCGCGCGCATGGCGATCTGTCGGAAAATGCCGAATATCACGCCGCCAAGGAACGTCCGGGCCAGGTCGAAGCCATGGTCGGCGATCTGGAAGACCGGATCAGCCGCGCCCAGATCATCGATCCGACCACGCTTTCAGGCGACCGCATCGTGTTCGGCGCGACCGTCTCGCTGCTCGACGATGACGACAAGCCGGTGCGCTACCAGATCGTCGGCCCGACCGAGGCCGATGCCAAGATCGGTCGGATCAGCTACAACTCGCCGCTTGGCCGCGCGCTGATCGGCCGCAAGGCGGGCGAAGAGATCGAAGTCACCGTTCCGGCGGGCGACAAGTGCTACGCGGTCGAGAAGATCGAGTTTATCTGATGCTTCGAGACGAGCCTTCGCGTTCGCTCAGTCTCTCCTCAGCACGAGCGGGTTTTGTATTGTCCGTTCGTCCTGAGGAGACTTGAAGCCGCAGGCTGAGAGGCATCTCGAAGGACTGTTCACTCAGGCCGCTTGAGCTCTTCCGGCTCGAGCAGGCGGTGCAAATGCACCACCACGTAGCGCATTTCGGCATCGTCGACGGTGCGCTGGGCCTTGTCGCGCCACGCCTCTTCGGCATCGGCATAGCTGGCATAGACCCCGACCAAGTCGAGTGCAGCGAGATCGGTGAACTCAAGGCCCTGCGGGTCCGCCACGCGGCCGCCCATTACCAAATGTAGTTTTTGCATAGGTCTCGCCAGTCCGGGGGAGGGAATGGCGCGCCCATAACGGTCCTGCGGCGTGACGCAAGTGGTTACGCGCGGCGGCGGGCCCTCGTTGCCAGGCGCACGGCAGTTCGGGCGAGGGTCAGGCCGGCGCTGCGGGCGTTACCCGCGGCGGTTCCAGCCATCCGCGCGGCGCGCTGGCGTGTTTCTGCGGTATTATCGTCGATCGTTTCGCCCAGCTCGCCGATCTTTTCGCGCGCCTCGCGTCCGGCTTCACTGGCGATGTCGAGCGCCTGTTTGCCGTAAAGCGCGCCAAGTTCCCCCGCGATCGTCGCAACCGCGACAGCACGCTGCCCAAGCTTGCGACCGACCGACCGGGGCAGCAGGGTCGCAATGAGAATCCCGACGGCAATCCCGCCCGCCACAGTCAGGAACGGGTACTCGCCGGCCAGCGTCGAGAACTTCTCGGGCGGATAGGCATCGCGCGGCGGCGTTACCTTGCGCGGTGTAGCGGCCGTTCCATCCCGTTTCAGCCGATCCTGCGATGCAGCGATCTTGCCTTTGATGCGGGTGCGCTTGGCATCTGTATCGCTCACTGGAATACTCCTGAATAGTTACAGCGCCAACGTCGGGGGCGGGACATAGGTTCCGGTCTAATCGCTGAACCGGTGTTTAACCGACGCAGCCAGGCGTTGCAGCGGTTTGCGTGCGAACCACAAAACCAGTGCGCCGACCGTTCCGGCAACAATTCCGCGGTTCTGGTCGGCGATCTCAACCGCCTCCAGCGCGGCCGCCTTGACGTCGTCGGTAGCCTTGTCGGCGATCCGCCCGCCAATTCCGCGCGCGTCGAGATCGGCGCGGACCTGGGCGACATTGGCGTCGAATGTCCCCTTCGCCGCATCGCGCAGCGCGCGGTCTTCACGCAAATCTTCAAGCCGGCTCATCGGAGCTTCCAGAAATCGCATTCGTCATCGCCGACCAGCGCCGTTTTGCAGTCAGCGCGCAGAGGCCTGCTGCGAGGAGCAGGCCGAGTGTTACCACCGCAGTCGCTCCCAACGCCGTCAGCAAGGGGGTCAGCCCGATCACCAGCCCAACCGTCAGGGCAACCAGCGCAAACAGCACCAGCGCGATCGCAAGCCCGCCGTAAGCCGCTGCACCCTTGACCCCGTCACCCGCCACGGCGGCACGCGATTTCTGGTAGGCAAGCTCAGCCTCGGCGAGCGTTCGCCCGTCGTCGATGAGCTGGCGCACATCATCGACCAGCGAACGCTCGGCCGCGTCCGGGGTGTTTACGAGGGGAACCGGTTCATCGTCCATGCCCGGAGGTTCAGACCGCGCCCTGTGCGCCGTGTCAACAATCAGCTGTCTTTGTTGCCGCCACGGAACAGGCGAGCGAACATGAAGCCGACGGCGGCGGCGATGCCGATCGCCAGTCCGGGGCTTTTACGCACCAGCTGACGCGCTTCTTCGCCCAATTCGTCGAGCTCCTTGGCTTCGATCTTGGCCGCGGTTTCCTGCATCGTCCGCGCGGCGGTGCGGGCATAGTCGCCATAACGCGTCCCGAGCTTTTCATCGATTGTCCCGGCGTTGTCGGCGACAACCTTGCCCAGACCCGAGATCGCGTCGCTGGCCCGGCTCTTGCCGTCCTTGGCGAGCGCGGTGGCGCGTTCCTTGGCCTGATCGCCCATCACCTTGGCTTCTTCGATCCAGTCGGTCCCGGTGCTGGTGAGCTTTTCGCGATAGGCCCCGGATTTATCCTGAACATCCCTGGCGAGGAGTTGCGCGCCGGTGCGAGCTTCTTCGATCGCCTTGCTGAAGCGCGCCTTGGCTTCGGTGCCATTGTTGGGAGCTTTGGGCGGAGCAGGGCGCTTTGGCGAAGTTGCCGTGGAGGCGGGTTTGTTGGCAGGGGCCTTCTTGGGGGTGGTGGATTCAGCCATGGTTCTCACTTCTCATTGTGCCCAAAGGGCCATACGAATTCAAATGGTGCGCGGCGACGGTTACTGCAAGTAGGACGCCCGTATGCCGTAACGAACCTTGCCAGCCAAGGTTCCGCTGCTAAGGCGGCGGCGATTTATTTGCAGGACCTCCGAGGGAGCCCACCGCCATGACCGCCATAATCGACATTCATGCCCGCGAAATCCTCGACAGCCGGGGCAATCCGACGGTCGAAGTTGACGTGCTGCTCGAGGATGGCAGCTTTGGCCGCGCAGCGGTTCCCTCGGGCGCATCGACCGGCGCGCATGAGGCGGTCGAACTGCGCGACGGCGACAAATCGCGCTACATGGGCAAGGGCGTGCTGGCGGCGGTCAAGGCGGTGAACCGCGAGATCAGCGACACGCTGCTCGGCCTCGATGCCGAGGACCAGCGCGACATCGATCTTGCGATGATCGCGCTCGACGGGACCGAGAACAAGGCGCGCCTCGGTGCCAACGCGATCCTCGGCGTCAGCCTCGCGGTGGCCAAGGCGGCGGCCAATGCGCGCGGGCTGCCGCTTTACAGCTATGTCGGCGGGGTTTCGGCGCATGTCCTGCCGGTGCCGATGATGAACATCATCAACGGCGGCGAACACGCCGACAATCCGATCGATTTCCAGGAATTCATGGTCATGCCGGTCGGCGCGCCGACTCTGGCGGAAGCTGTGCGGTGGGGCTCGGAGATCTTTCACACGCTCAAGAAGGGCCTGCACGACAAGGGGCTGGCGACTGCGGTGGGTGACGAGGGCGGCTTCGCCCCGAACCTCGCCAGCACCCGCGCCGCGCTCGATTTCATCATGGCTTCGATCGAGCAGGCCGGGTTCAAACCGGGTGTGGACGTGGTGCTGGCGCTCGATTGCGCGGCGACCGAATTCTTCAAGGCCGGCAAATACGAGATCAGCGGCGAGGGGCTGTCGCTTTCCCCGGTCCAGATGGCCGATTATCTGGCCGAGCTGACCAAAGCCTATCCGATCCGTTCGATCGAAGACGGCATGGGCGAGGACGATTTCGAGGGCTGGGCGGCAATCACCGCGCAGATCGGGGACAAGGTCCAGCTGGTCGGCGACGATCTGTTCGTCACCAACCCCAAGCGACTGACGATGGGCATCGGCAAGGGGCTGGCCAACTCGCTGCTGGTCAAGGTCAACCAGATCGGCACGCTGACCGAGACGCTCGAAGCGGTCTCGATCGCGCAGCGCAGTGGCTACACCGCCGTGATGTCGCACCGCTCGGGCGAGACCGAGGACGCGACCATCGCCGATCTCGCGGTCGCCACCAACTGCGGCCAGATCAAGACCGGCAGCCTCGCGCGTTCGGACCGGCTGGCCAAATACAACCAGCTCATCCGGATCGAGGAAGAACTCGGCGATGCGGCGACCTATGCGGGTGAAAGCGCGTTCGGACGGCTCGCGGGCTAACGCGTCATGCGGGAACTTTGCATCA
>JANOOJ010000344.1:0-19328 GCA_031421295.1 Novosphingobium sp. | reverse complement strand
TCAACTTTTCCCCGTCGACCGAATGGGCAATCTACGCTTTCGAATCCTATCGCAGCGGGATGAAACCGCTTGTCGTGGATGTCGAACCGCATATCGAATTCGCGCGCTTACCAAACATTTTTTCACTCGAATGCGATGTCGGTCTCGGCCAAATCCCGATTGGCAGGCTGGCCATGGCCCTTTCCGCCGTCATCGAGGAAACCGACGGCACCAAGTCCTACTGGGCCCTCGCTCATCCGCCCGGCAAGCCGGACTTTCACCATCCCGCTTGCTTCGCCGCGACGCTTCCGGCACCGCGAGTATCATGAAATTCGGTATCGATCGCCTCCTGGCGGACCCTGAACTGCGCAGGCCGTTGATCGGCAGGCGGATCGCGCTGGTGGCGCATCCCGCCTCGGTCACCGCCGACCTGACCCATTCGCTCGATGCGCTGATGGCCTGCCCGGATTTGCGGGTGACCTCCGCCTTTGGCCCGCAGCACGGGCTCAAGGGCGACAAGCAGGACAATATGGTCGAGACGCCGGACGAGACCGATCCGCGCTACGGCATCCCGATCTTCAGCCTCTACGGCGAAGTGCGCCGCCCCAGCGGCCAGATGATGTCCACTGCCGATGTGTTCCTGTTCGATCTGCAAGACCTCGGCTGCCGGATCTACACTTTCGTGACGACGCTGCTCTACATGCTCCAGGCGGCGGCCGCGCAGGGCAAGGCGGTGTGGGTGCTCGACCGGCCGAACCCGGCGGGAAGGCCGGTCGAAGGCACGCTGCTGCTGCCCGGCGCGGAGAGCTTTGTCGGGGCGGGCCCGATGCCGATGCGCCACGGGCTGACACTGGGCGAGATGGGCCGCTGGTTCATCGATCACTTCAAACTCGACGTCGAATACCGCGTGATCGCGATGGAAGGTTGGCAGCCCGACGCGGCACCCGGCTTCGGCTGGCCGCAGGGCCGATTGTGGATCAATCCCAGTCCCAACGCCGCCAATATCAACATGGCCCGCGCCTATGCCGGAACGGTGATGCTCGAAGGGGCGACGCTGAGCGAGGGGCGCGGGACCACCCGTCCGCTCGAAGTGCTGTTCGGCGCGCCCGATGTCGATGCCAACGCGGTGCTTGCCGAGATGCATCGGTTTGCACCAGAGTGGCTGGCGGGCTGCGCACTGCGCCAAGTGTGGTTCGAGCCGACTTTCCACAAACACGCAAAAACGCTGTGCAACGGGCTGATGATCCACGCCGAAGGCGGGTTTTACGATCATCTCGCCTTCCGTCCGTGGCGGCTGCAGGCGCTGGCCTTCAAGGCGATCCGTCAGCTCTATCCCGATTATTCCCTGTGGCGTGATTTCTCCTACGAATACGAATTCGAACGGCTGGCGATCGACGTGATCAACGGTGGCCCGGCCTTGCGCGAATGGGTCGATGATCGGGCTGCCGAGGCAAACGACCTTGACGAACTGGCGCGGGGGGACGAAGCTGCGTGGCAAGAAGAAAGGCGAGCATTTCTCGTCTATTAGGGTGAGGTGGCGATAGAATGGACGCAGCGCGCGTTGCGACCGGGCCCAACGGCTCGACCCGGGTCATGCTCTGGCTGTTGCTGGTGGTGTACATTTTCAATTTCCTCGATCGCCAGATCGTCAACATCCTCGCCGAACCGATCAGCCAGGAACTGGGGCTGAGCGACACCCAGATCGGGCTGATGACCGGCATCGCTTTCGCGCTGTTCTACACGCTGCTGGGCCTGCCGATTGCGCGCTATTCGGACAAGGTCACCACCCATCGCGGCAGGCTCATTGCCGTCGCCCTGGTCATCTGGTCGGCCATGACGGCGCTGTGCGGATTGGCGCAGAATTTCGTCCAGCTGCTGCTCGCGCGGATGGGCGTCGGCGTGGGCGAGGCGGGGTGTACCCCGGCGGCGCATTCATTGATTGCCGATCGGGTCCCGCCCGAACGCCGCGCCTCCGCGCTCGCCTTCTATGCGCTGGGCATCCCGATCGGATCGCTGCTGGGACTGATGGTCGGCGGATACCTTGCCGACACGCTGGGCTGGCGCAAGGCGTTCATGGTGGTCGGCTTGCCCGGCATCCTGCTCGCGGTCGTGGTGCTGTTCGTGCTCAAGGACGGCGATCGCAAGGTGCCGACCGCCGCGTCGCCCGGTGCCGCACCCGATACGCTGTGGCAATCGCTCGCCGCGGTGATGCGCTCGCCGGCCTATGTGCTGCTGTTGGTCGCGGGCTCCTCGGCCTCGTTCCTGAGCTATGGCAAGGGGACCTGGACCACGATCTTCTTTCAGCGAACCCATGATATGACCCCCGGCGAAGTCGGTTATTATTTCGGCTTATGGGGCGGCATCGCCGGAGTCGCGGGGACCTTCCTCGGCGGGTGGCTGGCGGATCGTTATGGCAGGATCAACCGGCAGCACGTGTTGACCGCGCCCGCGATCGGCATGGCGATTGCGCCACCGCTGGCCTTCGCCGCCTATTTCGTTGGCGACTGGCGGGTCGCGCTGCTGATCTTGATGATCCCGACCGTGCTCAACTCGCTCTATTACGGACCGACCTATTCGAGCGTGCAGGGGCTGGTCCCGCTCAGGACCCGGGCCATTGCGAGCGCGGTGCTGCTGTTCTGCCAGAACCTGATCGGACTGGGCCTCGGGCCGCTGTTCTTCGGAATGGTCTCGGACCTGCTCAAGCCCAGCTATGGCGAGGATTCGGTGCGTTATGTGCTGTATGGTGCGGCGTGGCTGGGCTTGATCCCGGCTTACTTCTTCTGGCGAACCAGCCTGCGGCTCAATACCGAGCTTGACCGTCACACGTAATTGGCGACCCAGGCGATGGCATAGGCGGCGGGGACGAACACCGCTTGGGCGAGTATCGTGCCGGCGAGCCGACTGAACGAAATCCATACGATGGTACGGCGGAACAGCGGTTCGCTGACCCGGCCTTCGACCACGTCGTCGGTCATCACCGAAAGCTGCGGGTCGATCAGCGCGAACAGCAGAATCGTGGCGAAGCCGTTGATTACCGCCGATAGCTGCGAGGCGGTGACGCGGAATTCGGGGTTGAGATAACCGGCATAAAGTGAGGCCAGCACGCCGACGGTGATCAGCGCCTGCGCGAGGCAATTGGCAAGCAGCACGCCCCAGCCGACGCCGCGGTCCTTCACCAGTTCTTTGAGCTGGGCGACGGTCGGGGAAGCAATCGCATCGCGAATCGTCCGGAGACCCGCGGGCGAGGCCGAGCGCAGGATCATTTTGCCGGTCGAGCGGTGCTCCTGAAAATAGCCGATCGCGCGCGCGAAGATACGCTGCGCAGTGGGCACCAGCACGATACCCAGCGCCACCGCGACCGTTGCCGAGAGCAGCACCATCCGGAAATCCCACAGCAGCGCATCGCCGCCGCCATGCGCTATCCGCGTCTCGATCCGCTTGGCCAGGAACGGGCCAAGGAAGCCGTTCGAGGTCCGGCTGACCAGCACCAGTATGTTGAACAGTGCAAAGCTCATCGCGATCCGCCGCGTCCGCACCCCGGCGATCCGCGCGGCATAGGCCAGCGTGCCGATGAGATTGATGCCAGCGGTGAGCAGGCAGATGATCAGCAGTTGGGTATCCACCAGCGGTCCCTAGCGATGCTTGCCAGCTTGCGGAAGAAGCGTCGTCAGCAGTACCGGCTACACCTGCAGCCCGATGGACCGCGCGATGCCGTGCCGCAGCACGGCATCGCCGCCCATCCTCAATGCTTCTTGCGCGTCAGCTCGCGCATCGCATCGTCGAGCCCGCCGAGCGTGAGCGGATACATCGAATCGCCCACCAGCTCGCGGAGCATCTTGGTCGATTGCGAATAGCTCCACTGCTTCTCCGGCACCGGATTGAGCCAGACGGTGGCGGGATAGACATGCGCCACCCGGCTCACCCAGCTGGCCCCCGATTCCTCGTTGAAATGCTCGACCGAGCCGCCGGGATGGGTGATCTCATAGGGGCTCATCGCTGCGTCGCCGACGAACACGACCTTGTAGTCGTGGCCGTATTTGTGGAGGATGTCCCAGGTGTTGGTCCGCTCCGACCAGCGCCGCCGGTTGTCCTTCCACACGCCCTCGTAAAGACAGTTGTGGAAGTAGAAGAACTCGAGGTTCTTGAACTCCGAGGTCGCCGCGCTGAACAGCTCCTCGACCAGCTTGATGAACGGGTCCATCGATCCGCCGACGTCGAGGAACAGCAGGAGCTTGACCGCATTGCGCCGTTCGGCACGCATCCGGATGTCGAGCCAGCCCTGTCGCGCGGTGCCGTCGATCGTGGCGTCCAAATCGAGCTCGTCGGGAGAGCCTTCGCGCGCGAACCGGCGCAACCGGCGCAGCGCGATCTTGATGTTGCGCGTACCGAGCTCGCGGGTGTTGTCGAGATTCTGGAACTCGCGCTTTTCCCACACCTTGAGCGCGCGCTTTTGGCCGCCTTCGCCACCGATCCGCACGCCTTCCGGATTGTAGCCGCCATTGCCGAACGGCGACGTGCCGCCGGTGCCGATCCACTTGCTCCCGCCTTGGTGGCGTTTCTGCTGCTCCTCGAGCCGCTCCTTGAGCGCTGCCATGATCTCGTCCCACGAGCCAAGCGATTTGATCGCTTCCATCTCTTCGGACGTCAGAAACTTCTCGGCAATGGCCTTGAGCCAGTCCTCCGGAATGTCGACCGGCTTGAGCCCATAGTCAGTGAGCAGACCCTTGAAGACCTTGTTGAACACTTGATCGAACCGGTCGAGCAGCCCCTCGTCCTTCACGAAGGTGGCGCGGCTGAGGTAGTAAAACGCCTCGGGCGTCTGATCGATCACCTCCTTGTCGAGCGCCTCAAGCAGGGTGAGGTGCTCCTTGAAGGAAGCCTGGATTCCCGCCGCGCGCAGCTCGTCGATGAAGTTGAAGAACATTCAGCTACTTTCCCGGATTGATCGAAATGGTGCGATCGCCCTCTTTGCCGATCGGACGGCCGGTGGACGAAGCGGGCGCTTCCCCGCGAAGTGTGGCCATTACCTGCGATGGAGTAGGCAGCCCACGAAACGCTGTAAAATTTAGATTCCGATCGACGGTCACCAGCGACAATGCATATTGTCCACTAGCCTTGCCGAGCAATTCGGCGGCGCTGTCACGATGAACAAACGCGGCCACTCCGGCATCTCCAAACGCAACAACATAGCCGTCGGCGGGCGGTCCCGACCGATAGACGCCATAGTCATTCGTCGAGGTTGAATCGCGGCAATAGGTGACGGGCGCGGCGGACGTTGCCGCCTCGTCAGGCTCAACCTCACCCGAATCGATCATTTGGCCGAACAATCCAGACAATAGCGCGCTGCTCATATCGGCCTTGGCCCGCTTGGCCTGTTTGGTTGGAAGCCGGTCCGGGCAATCTTCGATCAGATAGGGCGGTTGCCCCATCTTCAAAGGTGCAGAGGTCGGAAGCGCGCTGGTGAATGTCGCCAGCTTGGTGTCGAGATCGGCAGCGGATAGCGACTGCGAGGACATCCTCACTGCGACCAACCAGTCACCGTGTTGAAATATTGAAATTCCGCTGGCAGTCACTCCCTTACCCGCCATAGGAACGACAGTTCGGTATCCACCGCCGTTGCCCCCGGGGGCCGAAAATAGCGTTCTTGTGGCGTTCGAGACATCGGCCTGACCCAACCTGCCAAGACCAATTATTGCGACAATGCGGTCGTGCCAAATCGATGCATCGTTCAGCCCGGCACGGAAAACATAAACGGTTGCTTCGGTCTTCCCATCTGGCAGTCGGTATATGGCAAATATATCGAGTTTCTGGTTCCCGATGTCTGCGATACTGGAGCGTGAAAGGTCTGCAATCTCGGCTGGAAACTGGATGCCCGTGAGTTCGTGTTCCCAGCCAGCCAGAAGATCAACCGCGATCGGGGTCGGGTTGGCTTTTGCATAGCTAGGCAACGCGAAAGTGAGCGCCACAATCGCCACCAACACCGATCGAATCATTGAGCCAGTTCCTTTTCCTGTGGCCGGTGCACCGCCGCGACGAGAATGAACGAGACATACATCAGCAGATACCATGCGCCCAGCTTGGCGGGTGAGACCATGTGCCAGCCTTCCTGCTGGCTTGGATAGACCCAGGCGCGCGAGAAGGTGGCGATGTTCTCGGCAAACCAGATGAACAGCGCGACCAGTCCGAACCCGACCAGCAACGGCATCCACCGGTCCGCGCGCCACACCTGGAACCAAACCCTTGTGCGCCAGAACAGCAGCGCCATCGCGGCGACCAGCACGATCCGGATGTCGGGAAGCATGTGGTGCGCGAAGAAATTCACATAGATCGCAAGGCCGAGCAGCATCGTCGCGGCGCGATTGGGATAGTGGCTGAAGCGGAATTCGAAAATCCGCCAGACGCGGGCGATGTAACTGCCGACCGCGGCATACATGAAGCCCGAAAACAGCGGCACGCCGCCGATCCGCAGCAAGTTCGGCTCTGGATAGGTCCACGAACCATAGTGCGTCTTGAACAGCTCCATCACCGTGCCGACGACATGGAACGCGAGGATGACCTTGGCCTCATCAAGCGTTTCGAGCCGTAGCGCGAGCATACCGAGCTGGATCGCCAAGGCGGCCAGCGTCAGGAAATCGTAGCGGGCGAGGGCGGCACCAGCCGGATAGAACAGATGCGTACCGAGCAGCAGCGCCAGCATCAGCGCCCCGAACAGGCAGGCCCAGCCTTGCTTGAACCCGAACAGCAGGAATTCGTAGATCCACGTGCGCCAGCCCGGACGTGGCTCGAACGCTTCCAATCGCGCGCGGATCGCCGCGAAGCGGGAATGCGCCGGTCCGGTCACTAGGAAGCAGGTGGCGGCGGTGGCTGCCCTGGGAAGCGCCCCAGCGCCGGGTCGATCACCGCCCAAGCCGGGGCATCGTCGATCCAGATCGCAACTTGCGGGACCAGCCCATGCGGCTCGCCGCTGACCGTCGCGGTGACTGAACCGCAAGCACAGCGACCGGTGTAAGGCGCAGTCATGGTCTTGCCGCCGCTGGTTTGGGCGGCAGGCCATCTTTTGCCAGCTTCCCCAGATGGACTGCGCTGGGCTTGGGGGTGCGCTTGAAAGTCACGCGATCGACCTCGACCAGCCCGAAGTGCTGCTTGTACCCATAGACCCATTCGAAATTGTCGAGCAGCGACCAATGAACGTAGCCGCGCACGTCAATGCCATCGGCCAGGCAGCGCGCAACCCCCGCCAGGGCGGTGTCGATGAACGCCACCCGCCGCCGGTCGTCATTGGTGGCGATTCCGCTTTCGGTGACGATGATCGGGCGGCGGATTGTCGCTGCGGCGTGCCGAATCGTCGCTTCGAGCGCCTCGGGGCGGTATTCGTAGCCAGCATCGGTGCGCTCCGCGTCGGCGGGGAGGGGGAGCGCCCCGTCTTTTCCGACGCGGTAGCGGGTGTAGGTTTGCACTCCGACAAAGTCAGCGGACCGCGCGGCATCGAGCCACGGCCCGTAAAGCGCGTCTTCTACCTCTTTGGCCCGATTACCTTCGCCCACCCCTTCGATTTCCTGCATCGAAATGGTCACCCCGACAGGGAAATTGCCCGGCCCCGCCTTCATTGCCGCGAACGCCTGGGTGTGGGCCGCGATCATGTTGGCTTCGATCTTCTCGGGCTCACCGAACAACACCATCGAAAAGCGATCGGACCCGCTGGCCTTGGCACAGGCCGCATACATCGCGCTTATGGCGCGGTGAGCAGCCTCGCGGTTGGGCACCATCAACGCGATCACCCGCTGGATGTTCGCCTCGTTGAAAGTGGTCGCATAGGCGATGCCGTCGCCGAGGTGAGCGGTGACGCGCTCGGCGAACCGGGCGAACAATTCAGCGCTGTCGGACCGCTCGAAGCCGCCCCGCGCAGCAAACCAGCGCGGCACCGTCCAATGGCTGTAGGTGACCATCGGGGCCAGACCGTGCTTGTGGCATTCGTCCAGTACGCGCAGATAGTGATCGAGTTCGGCGATTGCGAAACGACCCGGCTCGGGCTCGATCCGCGCCCATTCGATACCGAACCGATGGCAATTGAAGCCCAAGCGGGCGGCGAGCGCAATGTCTTCGCCATAGCGATGGTAGCTGTCGCAGGCATCGGCTGACGGCTCGTGAAACATTGTCGGCGTGACATGCTCGGCCAGCCAGAAATCCGAATTGACGTTGTTGCCCTCGATCTGGTGCGCAGCAGTCGCGGTGCCCCAGAGAAACTGAGGCGAACTGGCGCCGACCGAACCGACTGCCTGCCGCCGCGTCACCCCTGCCGCCGCGCCATAAACGCCAGCTTCTCGAACAGCATCACGTCCTGCTCGTTCTTGAGCAGCGCGCCGTGGAGCGGGGGGATTGCTTTGGTCGGATCGCGGTTCTGCAGCACATCGAGCGGCATATCCTCGTTGAGCAGCAGCTTGAGCCAGTCGAGCAACTCGCTGGTCGAGGGCTTTTTCTTGAGCCCCGGTACTTCGCGGACGTCGTAGAAGATATCCATCGCCTTGCTGACCAGCGTCTTCTGGATATTGGGGAAGTGGACGTCGATGATCGCCTGCATCGTCTCGCGGTCGGGGAATTTGATGTAGTGGAAGAAGCAGCGGCGCAGGAAGGCGTCGGGCAGCTCCTTTTCGTTATTGGAAGTGATGACCACGATCGGGCGTTCGACTGCGGTGATCGTCTCATGGGTTTCGTAAACGTCGAAGCTCATCCGGTCGAGTTCCTGCAACAGATCGTTGGGAAACTCGATGTCGGCCTTGTCGATCTCGTCGATCAGCAGCACCGGCAGTTGCGGGGCGGTGAAGGCGTCCCACAGCTTGCCCTTCTTGATGTAGTTCGAGATGTCGTGGACCCGCTCGTCGCCGAGCTGGCCATCGCGCAGGCGGGCGACCGCATCGTATTCGTAGAGCCCCTGCTGCGCCTTGGTGGTCGACTTGACGTTCCATTCGATCAGCGGCGCACCGACTGCCTTGGCGATTTCATGCGCCAGCACGGTCTTGCCGGTGCCGGGCTCACCCTTGACCAGCAAGGGGCGGCGTAGCAGCACCGCCGCGTTGACCGCCACTTTTAAATCGTCGGTCGCGACGTAATTGCTGGTGCCTTCGAAGCGCTGCATGAAGCTGTCCCTGTGCTTTTAACCGTTCGGTTAAGCGATAGGTTGCAGCGCGAAACGTGGCAAGCGGGTTTTGAAGACAGGTGACTGAGCGCTGCCGGAAGGTCGCCCGGAAATGAGCACGGGCGCCCGACCGAAAGCCGGACGCCCGAAACCCGCCCCTCCCGGCTGGCGGCTTTTGTTTCCAATTGCCGCCAGTGCGACCCGACAGCCCAATTGGTTGAGCGAGGGACTATACGTCGCCGATGATTCTAAATATAAAGAAATAGAGATTTGGAGGATGATAATTGGCTGAACTTGCCGGGCACGCCTTGCTCGATCTGCTGAACGCCGAATCGACTGCGTGGCTGGCGGCGCTGGGCACTCGGCGGCGTTACGCCGATGGCGAGACAATCCACATTCGCGGCGATCCCAATCCGACCATGTGTATTGTTATCGCGGGCTGTGTCAGAGTGGTGCGTCAGCGCGCCGACGGCAGCCACAGCTTCGTCAGCCTGATTACCCCGGGGCAGCACTTCGCCGATGTGCTGATGCTTCCAGACCGTGCGGCGCGGACTCACGATGTGCTGGCGGCGGGTGAGGTCACGATCGATCATTACGATCAGGCCGCCTTTGCCGAGCTGCTCGATCGTCCAGACATCCTGCGCGCGCTGTACCGGATCACCGCCGGACGACTGGTTGGCGCGATGTCGATGCTCGATGATTTGCGTTCGCTCCCGCCCGAAGCGCATCTCGCCAAGCTGTTGCTGCACATGCGCCCGCGCGACGGCGCAGCGACCATCCCGTGCCGGCAGGAAGACCTTGCCGCGCTGCTGGGCATCTCGCCGATGACGCTGGCCAAGTCACTGGCGTTGCTCAAGCGCGAGGGTTTGGTCGAAACCGGCTATCGCCGCATCAGCCTGCCCGATCCGGTGCGGCTGCGGGGCTGGCTGGCGAGGCGATTGGCGGAGTGAAGCGGCTCAGTTACTGACCGTATAATTGAGCGTGAGCGTATCGTTGGCTGGCAGCGTGAGGCGGAACAGCGGGTCGCCGTCGCGCATCGTCATCGGCAGATCGGCATTGGTGACCTTCTGGGTATTCCAGGTGCGCAAGGTCAGCTCGAAATCGGCCGGCTGGTCAGTGGCATTAGCCAGTTCCACCCGCTGCACCTGAATGCCTGCGGCTGTCTGGAGGACAGTGCGGGTGACGGTTACATCGGGCGCGCTGCCGAGCAGGAGCTCGACTTTCTCACCCTCCGCGGTGTCATTGAGTGTCGGCTGGCCGACCATCATCGTGCGCCCGAGCTGGTCCTGCTCGACAATGATCGCCCCGGCGGGGAGCGGCAGACCGAGCTGGTGCGCCTTGTCGTTGTGGGTGCGCAGGAGGATGGTTGCTTGGTGCACGCGCGGCGCGCTGCTCCAGCTCTGCGCATCGAGCGAGACGGCATAGAGCCGCTCGAACGGCACGTCGGCCTGCTCGATCAGCCGGGTCTGCTTCATCTGGTTGGCAGCAATCGTGGTGCGCTGGGGCACCCGGTAGAGCTTGAGATCGCCAAGCTGCTCGGGTGGGGGTGGCGGAGGAGGAGAAGCGGCGGACATCACCGAGACCGCCACGGGCACGTCCATCAGCATCGCCTCGCGCCGCTGCGCGGTTACCATGATCTCGTCGCCATACTTCTCATATCCTGCAGGCGGACCTGGCAAATAGGGGCTCGCCAGCGTGTATGGCCGCTCGGGCTTGCGCGGAATGTCACTGGTCCGCTGCATGGGAAAGCACTTTGCAACGACGTGGGGCTGATTGTTGACGAAGCGCTCGAAATATTCGCGGTTAAGCCCGCCCGCGACGATCTGCGTGCTGGCGTTGTTGAGCGAAACGCTGTTGCCGTTGGCCAGCGTTATCCACCCGCCCAGATGGAGGGTCTTGCCATCGGGATTGATGGTGGCGGTATAGTTCGCCGCCCAGTCGAACGCTTCGGCGATATAGGTCAGCGTCACCGTTGCAGCGGTGGCGCGGCGCGCGCGGGTGACGGTGGAGAGCGTCGGAGTGGCCGACAGCCCGTTGGCGGCGCGCTCGAACCGGAAGGTTTCGGGCAGGCCCGAGCAGCGCAGCGCCTCGATCCCCTCGGCCGTGCGGAACATCACGCCCGCGTCACTCGCGGATTCGATCTGCGCGGGGATTGCCCGGACTTTCCCGGTGACGGGATCGGTGCGCTTCAATTGCAACGTCGACCCCACCGCCGCGCGCAGCAGCGCCGAGGGGGACAGCAGCGCCGCATCGCGGTTTTTTTCGACCACGCCGCCGGGAAGGCCGGCGACGATGGCGCTTTCGGGGATGATCCCGTCGACCACGCCTTCGAACCGCAGGCGGCTTTCACCCGCCGGCAGCACGACGCGGCGCGTCTCGGTCACCACCGCAAACCCGCCAAGCTGGCGCAGATTCAGATTTCCGCCATTGCGCGATGGCGCGCGGTACACCGTGACCGAGACGTCGATAGGCGGCGAAGCGGTCACGTCATCGGCCAGCGCGGGGGTGGAAATCACCACCAACGCCGCGACACATACCCTAATCCCGTTCATGCTGAGCTTGTCGAAGCATCGCACTTCACTTCGGCCCACGCGCCAAGCCTCAAGCGAAGGACGGTCCTTCGACAAGCTCAGCATGAACGGGGATTTATTCATCGATTAAGCAACCGGCTCAATAACGCGATTCGATGGTCGCGGTGAGTTCGACCTTGCCGTTGGCCGGGACGGGGACCGACCAGGCGACGTTGTCGGCGTCCTGACGCTCGCTTTTGAGGCTCTCGCCGACGATCCGCGAATCGCCCCACAACCCGCCCTGAACGATCTTGACCGTAACCGCCTTGGGCAGCGCGTTGGTCACGGTGTACCGCATCGCCGTGCGCCAGCGGGACTTGTCCACCTTGGTGCGGCTTTCGACCACCGGCTGGACCTTCACGTCGAAGGCATCGCCGGTCGACATGCTGAGCTTCGAGCCCATCGGGGTGTGGCCGATCGCATGCTCGCCGATGAATTGCGGCGCACCCTTGGCGTCGCGGATATAAAACCGGACGATCCCTGCGGGAAGCTGGTCGCCAAGTCCGCCCTGGGCCGAATTGCTGAACTGGTAAGTGGTCGCCGCGCTGATCGGTTCGCCCGAGGTTTGCAGCCAGCCGAAACGGGATTCGTAGCCGTGCGTGGCGGGTGCCCCATGGACGTCGAGGAAGCTGACCTGCTTGGTCTGGAGATTGGCAATCGTGGTCCGCTCGGCCAGCGGATAGAGGTAATAATTGCCCAGCCGCGCGCGGGTGCCGCTTTCGGTCCCGGCCTGGACCATGCCGGGGTTGCCACGGCCGCCGTCATACCGCCCGATCATCCGCGGACTGCCCGCGACCAGCACCGTGTCGGCCCGCTCATAGGTCGTGCCCGAATTGTTGGTCAGCGTGACCCAGCCCTGGACGTCGATCTTGTTGGTTTCCTCATCGAACAGTGCGACATAGTCTGCCCGCCAGCCAAGCCCCGGAGTAAGGTATCGCAGCGCCGCCTCGCGCGTGCCTGCGCCGGCCTGGACGGTGATCGACAGCGTCGGATCGGCGCGCATGTTTTCGGGCACCTTGTCGAAGATCACCCGCACCGGCAGGCCATCGTCGCGCAGCACCTCGATGCGGTTGCCGATCTTGAGCACCACCCCGCCGTTCGCCGCCAGCACCAGCGCAGTCTCGCGCGTTTCGGCGCCATTGGCCGGATTGGTACGGACGATCGTCACTTCCTGCCCGACCGCATTCTCCATGATCTTGGCGGGCGAGAGCAGATCGTAGTCGAAGTTCTGCTCGATCACGCTGAGATCGGTCGCGACCAGCGAAGCGGTCTCGGGCCGGATCTGCGCCGAGACGTTCCTGAACTCGATCCGCTGGCGCTGCCCGGTGAAGGCGATGGAGCGGGTGTCCTGCACCAGCGCCTGATTATCGGCATAGATGGTGATGGCGATGCCGGGTTCGGCGCTGGCGGAAGTGGTGCCAAATGCAGACAGGGCAAGCAGCCCCAGGCTCGCGGTCTTGCGGATCATGCTTTGTCCCCCCTTTATGCAGCCATCAGACTAACGGCCTGAAATTTCTGCGCAACGGCGTGAATGCAGGATGAAGCAGATTGGGCTAGAGTGGGCGGAGGAGAGGGACCAGACGCATGATTATCATCACCGGCGGCATCACGATGAAGCCCGAGGCGCGCGACCGCGCCATCGCACTCGGCTGCGAACACAGCGCCCGGTCGCGCGCAGAGCCCGGCTGCATCTCGCATAATTGCCACGTCGATTGCGAGGATGAGGCGCGGCTGGTGTTTGTCGAGCTATGGCAGGACATGGATGCGGTGACAGCGCACTTCGCGGTGCCGGAGTCGGGTCAATTCGTCCGACAAATGCGCGTGATGGCAACTGCCGTGCCCGACATCGCGATCTATGCCGCCGAAAAACTGCCGGTTCCGGACCTTTAGGACCGATTGTGGGGGCACCGATCGATTCCTGGCTGACCGAACCCGTGACGGACGGGACCGAGGCCACGCGTGGTTATCTAATCTGCGCCACCCCGCGCAGCGGTTCGTACT
The DNA here is from genome assembly GCA_031421295.1 of Novosphingobium sp. Lineage (GTDB taxonomy): Bacteria > Pseudomonadota > Alphaproteobacteria > Sphingomonadales > Sphingomonadaceae > Novosphingobium. Next base: position 5,645 of record JANOOJ010000344.1, on the reverse strand, counting down.
TCCTGTGCGACTTGCTGCGATCAACCGGCGTGCTCGGACGACCACACGAGTACTTTGGAGCCGGCGCGATGCGCCGACACGGCGATGCGGACTACCCCGCTGAGATCGGCGCGCAGCTGGCTATCGTCCGATCGCGGGGCTGCACCAGCAACGGTGTGTTTGGTGCCAAGGTGTTCCCGCTCCAGCTCGCCGATGCCAGATCGGGCGCGATCTTCGCGGGAATGGGTACTCGCCACCTGATTCATCTCGAGCGCGCGGACGTGCTGGGCCAGGCGATCTCGCTGACCCGAGCGGCCATCTCGAACGCCTATTTCGCCGGGCAGGACGGCACGGTCGAGCCGCAGTTCGATGCCGCCTTGATCCGCGATTACCTTGAGTTGATTATTCGCTGGAACGCCGCATGGCAGTTGTGGTTCGCGCGCCACGGGGTGGTCCCGCTGCGGTTGCTCTACGAAGATCTCCTATCCGACCCCCAAGGCAATATCGATCGGGTCGCCGCAGCCCTTGGAGTCACCGCTGCAGCGCGGGTCGATCCGGCCAAACTGACCATGGCGATCCAGCGCGACGCGCTTAGCGAAGAATGGCGCGCGCGGTTCCTCGCCCTGCAGCCTGCCGGCCGTCCGTTCGACCTGCCGCGCCCCGCCGCGCTGGTAAGGTTGCACCGGCGCGTCCGCCGCCTGCTCAGGATGATCGGCCTGCGCCGCGATTGAACGGCTCAAGCCCCCTCGCGGTGCAGCCGCGCGAGAAACGAGTCAGGTGGCGCTGGAGCGTCCTTGCGGTCGCGGATCATCTGGTTGAACAGGTGGACGGCCAACGTTTCCGGAGCGATCCGGTCTTCGAGCCGTTCGCTCCCATGCATCACCCACTCCGCCTCTTCCCAGTTCCAGGGCGAGAATACCGGCTGCGGCTTCACCCGGTCCATCAGGCCATGCTTGCGCACCATCGCAGTCACCGCATTGGGGCCTAGATTGCCCCACGGCATCGTCTCGATCCGGTAGGTCCCCCACAGCGCGCGCTGCACGGCGTAGCGCAACCGCCAGCGCAGCGGCAGCCATGGCGGGATAAGACGCGCGTCGTAATATCGGATCAGCTCGCTGAGCACCGGACTGTCGGGTGGCAAGCCCAGCACCGCCGTTGCTACCACGTTGGCCACACCGAAGCCGAACACATGGCCGTCGTCCCACGGGATCGGCTTCACCAGGTACATGTCGCTGTCGAGCCACAGCCCGTGGCCGAGCTGGAGCAGACGATAACGAAACAAATTGGAGAACAGCGACCAGCTGCCGGTCGGCACATGCCGGAACAACCGTTCGCGCGGCACCACCGCATCCCCATCGCGCAACTCCACGCCCTCGGGCACGCCTTCGAGCGGGCTGTAGTGCCACAGCACGAGCCGGTGCCCCTGCGCCACAACGGAGCGCATGCACGCCCGCTCAAGCGGGCCAAGGCGACCCTCGACCCAGAGCATGTTGGCGATGGGGAGGGAGACCCCGCCGCGCTCAAGCATCGATCATCTCCGGGTCCAGCTCACCCGCCCGGTTCTGGATGAACATGAAGCGTTGCGCGGGGTCGCGGCCCATCAGCCTGTCCACGAGGTCCTTCACCGCCGCACGGCCTTCGTACTCGATGGGCAGGGTGATGCGGATCAAGCTGCGGCTGGCGGGGCTCATGGTGGTTTCGCGGAGCTGGCCGGGGTTCATCTCGCCGAGACCCTTGAAGCGGGCAACCTCGACCTTTTTGCCCTTGAACTGGCCTGCTTCCAGCTCGGCCCGGTGGGCTTCGTCCTTGGCATAGGCGCTCTCCTTGCCGCAGGTCAGGCGGTAGAGCGGGGGCTGGGCAAGGTAAAGGTGTCCGCGCCGGACGATCTCGGGCATCTCCTGGAAAAAGAACGTCATCAGCAGCGTTGCGATATGCGCGCCGTCGACGTCGGCGTCGGTCATGATGATCACGCGGTCGTAGCGCAGATTGTCCGCGTTGCAGTCCTTGCGCATCCCGCAGCCGAGCGCGAGCGCGAGGTCGGCGATTTCGCTGTTGGCGCGTATTTTGTCCATTGTTGCGCTTGCAACGTTGAGGATCTTGCCGCGGATCGGCAGGATTGCCTGACTTTTGCGATCACGCGCCTGCTTGGCCGAGCCGCCCGCGCTGTCGCCTTCGACGATGAACAGCTCGGTTTCGGCGTCGGTCTCGCCCGAACAATCGGTGAGCTTGCCGGGCAGGCGCAGCTTGCGGGCGTTGGTGGCGGTCTTGCGCTTGACCTCGCGCTCGGCCTTGCGGCGCAGGCGTTCGTCCATCCGCTCGAGCACATGGGTGAGCAACGCCTTGCCGCGTTCCATATTGTCCGAGAGGAATGGTCGAAGTGGTCGCGCACCGCGTTCTCGACCATCCGCGCGGCTTCGGGGCTGGTCAGCCGGTCCTTGGTCTGGCTCTGGAACTGGGGCTCGCGGATGAATACCGAGAGCATGATCTCGCTGCCGGTGATCACGTCCTCGGGCGCAAGGTCCTTGGCCTTCTTCGCCCCGACCAGATCGGCAAAGGCGCGGATGGCCTTGGTCAGCGCGGCGCGGAGGCCCTGCTCGTGCGTGCCGCCATCGGGGGTCGGGATGGTGTTGCAATACCAGCTATAGGCCCCGTCGGACCACAGCGGCCAGGCCACCGCCCATTCGACCCGGCCTTGCTCCGCGCCCGGAAAATCCTGCGACCCGGCGAAGAATTTGGTGGTGACGCATTCGCGGTCGCCGAGTTGTTCGGTGAGGTGATCGGCGAGGCCGCCGGGGAACTGGAACACTGCTTCGGCCGGGACCTCGTCGCTGGCGAGCGAGGGCGCACACTTCCAGCGGATTTCGACCCCGGCAAACAGATAGGCCTTCGAGCGCGCGAGCTTGAACAACCGCGCGGGTTTGAACTTCGCATCCTCGCCGAAGATTTCGGCATCGGGCACGAAGCAGACCGTGGTGCCGCGCCGGTTGGGGGTGCCGCCGAGCTGCTGCAATCCGCCGGTCGGCAATCCGCGCGAGAACTCCTGCGCGAACAGTTCCTTGTTCCGCGCCACCTCGACCCGGGTGAAGCCGGAAAGCGCATTGACCACCGAGACCCCGACCCCGTGCAGCCCGCCGCTGGTGGCGTAGGCCTTGCCCGAAAACTTGCCGCCCGAATGGAGCGTGGTGAGGATAACTTCGAGCGCCGACTTGCCCGGATATTTGGGATGCTCGTCCACCGGGATGCCGCGACCGTTGTCGGAGATGGTGAGCCGGTTACCCTCATCGAGCGTGACTTCTATCCGGTTGGCATGGCCCGCCACCGCCTCGTCCATCGCGTTATCGAGCACTTCTGCGGCGAGGTGGTGCAGCGCGCGTTCGTCGATCCCGCCGACATACATACCCGGACGGCGGCGCACCGGCTCGAGCCCTTCGAGCACTTCGATTGCGGAACCATCGTAACCCTCGCCGCTGCTTGCGGGCAATTTATCGAACAGATCATCGGCCATGCCCGCAGCTATAGGAGCGCGCGAGTCAGCGGTGCAAGCGGGGGTTAGGGGTTATCGTCAGTCCTCAAACCGTGCCGAGGCAGGGCTGGCGACAACAGCCCCGCCAGCGCGAGCCTCGCGCACTTCGAGTGCGCGCTCGACCACGCCATTGGGCATGAAGCGGAACGGGCCATCGAGCCCGAGGAAGCCGCTGCTGTCGGCAAGCTTGCTGGGGGGGAAATTGGTCCCCGGCCGCCAATCGCGCGCGACACGGATGGTCAGCAGCACGCTGTCATAGCCCAGCGTGGCGATGCGGTGGGGGCGGGTGCCGAAGCGCGACTGGTAGCTATCGGCGAACTGGCGGAAGCGGGTGTCCGAGACCGCCGCGAACCACGCCCCGCGCAGCGCCGGGGTTGCGCCGATCACGCTCTCGCCGCTCCACAGCTCGGTACCCAGGATGCGCGGCACGGCGGCACCGGGGGCTTTGAGGTTGGGTGCAGCTTGCGCGGCGAAGCGCGGGCCGTCGGCGATCAGCACGGCATCGTAGCCGCCCTTGGCGCGCAGCCGCCGCGCGGCGCTGACCACCGAGGTGTTGCCGCGATCGTAGGTTTCGGTCGCAGCCAGCGTCCCGCCCGCAGCGCTCACCGCCTCGCCATAGGCCGCCTGCGCGCGGCGGCCATAGTCGCCGGTCGGGATCAGTGCGGCGAACCGGTTGAGGCCACGGCTGCGCGCAAAACGGACCGTCCGCGTGATCGAGTTCCCCGGAACGGTGCCCATGATAAACGCATCGCGCGCGGCCACACCGGCATCGTTGGTGTAGGAGATGACCGGAACCCGCGCCGGGCGGGCAAGGGTGGTCACCGCCGCCATATCCTCGGCCTGCAGCGGTCCAAGGATCAGCTTGTTGCCCTCCGCAATCGCTCGCGCGGCGGCGTTGGCGGTGCCAATCGAGGTGTCATAGGTGGTAATCCGCAGGTTCTGCGCATTGGTATCGAGCAGTGCCATTTGCGTGGCATTGGCGATCGACTGGCCAACCGCAGCATTGGCCCCGCTCATCGGCACCAGCAGCGCGATCCGGTGACGCTGGGCATCGGTCGGCAGCACATCGCTGGGCAAGGCTTCGGGCGGGGGCGTGCTGTCGGGCACGCCCTTGGGAATGACCTTGCACCCGGCGAGCAGCACAATCGCCCCCAGCGCGATAATCTTGCGGCGGCTGAGGTTACGCTCGATCATTGCTTGCCGCTCCCGGTGCCGCTGGTCCATTGGGAGAGCCATGGACGATGCGCTTGCCCCCGGTCTTTACATTGTTGCGACGCCGATTGGCAATCTCGGCGACATCACCCTGCGCGCCGCCGAGACATTGCGAGGCGTGGCTGCGGTGGCCTGTGAAGACACCCGTGTCACCGGCAAGCTGCTCAACCACCTCGGACTTAAACGGCGGATGATCCGCTATGACGATCACGCCAGCGAAGAGACGCGCGCGCATCTGTTGGGGCTGGCGGCGGTGAACGCGGTTGCGCTGGTCAGCGATGCGGGAACCCCGCTGATTTCGGACCCCGGCTACCGGCTGGTGCGCGATGCCCGCGCGGCAGGGATCATGGTGACGAGCCTGCCCGGGCCGAGCGCGGTGATCGTCGCGCTGACCTTGTCGGGCCTGCCCAACGACCGGTTCATGTTCGCGGGGTTCCTGCCGAACAAGGACAAGGCACGGCGCGATGTTTTGACGGAGCTGGCGGCGGTTCCGGCGACGCTGGCCTTCTATGAGACTGCACCTCGGCTAAGCGATGCGCTGGCAGCGATCGGTGCTGTCCTGCCGGGGCGCGAGGTTGCCGTGGCGCGCGAGCTGACCAAGAAGTTCGAGGAATGCCGGACCGGCTCTCCTGACGCGCTGGCAGCGCATTACGCAGCCCATCCGCCCAAAGGCGAGATCGTGCTGCTGATCGGTCCGCCCGTCGCTGCCGATCCCGGCGAGCTGGACATAGACGGCTTACTAAAAGCCGAGCTGGCGCATGCCAAAGCCTCGCAGGCGGCGGGCACCGTGGCCTTCGTCGAGGTAAAGTGGCGCGCAACCGTCGCCGAGCGCGACCGCGCCATCGACGCCTACCGGCTCCAGCGGGTTGCAGCGGCAGCCGAAGCAGTGGCTTCGCGCTTCGCCAAACCGGGCGAAGACGTCCGGATCGAC
>JANOOJ010000343.1:0-2670 GCA_031421295.1 Novosphingobium sp. | reverse complement strand
CGCCCGCGCTGGCAGCGCGCGGTGCGGCTGATCGACGGCTCGCTGGGCGAGCTGGTCGGACAGGATTATGTCCAGCGCTATTTCCCGCCCGCCGCCAAGGCCAAGATGTCCGCGCTGGTCGCCAACCTCAAGCTGGCGATGGGCGACCGGATCCGCGCCAATGGCTGGATGGCCCCGGCGACCAAGGCCGCGGCGCTCGAGAAGCTCGCGCGGATGGACGTGATGGTCGGCTATCCCGACAAGTTCCGCGACTATTCGAAGCTGACGATCGCGCCGGGCGATCTTTACGGCAACGTCCAGCGCGCCGGGCAGTTCAACGCCGACTATGCGATGGCGGACCTGAACAAGCCGGTCGATCGCAAGAAGTGGGGGATGAACCCGCAGGAAGTGAACGCCTATAACGGCGGGCTGGAGAACAAGATCGTGTTCCCTGCGGGCATCCTGCAGGCCCCGTATTTCGATCTCAACGCCGACGATGCGGTCAATTATGGCGCGATCGGCGCGATCATCGGCCACGAGATCACCCACGGCTTCGACGATCAGGGCCGCAAGATCGACTCGACCGGCGCGGTGCGCGACTGGTGGACGGCGGAGGATTCGGCCCGCTTCGAAGCGCAGGCCAAGCTGTTCGGCGCGCAATACGCCAAGTTCGAGGCCGCGCCGGGGATGTTCGTCAACCCCGATCTGACGATGGGCGAAAACATCGCCGACCTTGCCGGTCTGACGGTGGCGCTCGATGCCTATCACCGCGCGCTGGGCGGCAAGCCCGCGCCGGTGCTCGACGGGCTGACCGGCGACCAGCGCTTCTTCCTTGCCTATGCGCAGGCGTGGCGGTCCAAGGAGCGCGAAGACGCGGTCAAGAACCAGGTCGCGACCGATCCGCACAGCCCCTCGCGCTTCCGCGTGCTCGGCCCGATCCGCAACATCGATGAATGGTATGCGGCCTTCGGCGTTAAGGCGGGCGACAGCATGTATATTGCACCCGAAGCGCGCGCCCGAATCTGGTAACAATCGAAACTGGTCATTGCCAGCGACCCGGAGCGATTCAGCGGTCCACGCGTTGGACTGTGGAGTGCCGCGTCGCTTCGTGTCTCGCCACGACGAGACACCGATGACAATTCACAAGGACACAATGCCCCATGCGTACTCTTCCTTTGGTTTCGCTTGCCGCGCTTGGGCTGGCCGGTTGCACCGCGACCCAGGCTGAAATGGTCGCCGCGCCCGCTGCTACCCAGGCCCCGGCTGCCTATGCCCCGGCGATCCCCACTGGCACCGGCTATTTCGCGCAAGCTTCGACCCTGCCGTTCCATGCGCCCGACTTCCGCCAGATCAAGGATGCCGATTTCCAGCCCGCGATCGAGCAGGGCATCGCGATCAACAAGGCCGAAATCGAGGCGATTGCGAACAACCCCGCCGCCCCGACTTTCGCCAACACGATCGAAGCGATGGAGCGTACGGGCCAGCTGCTGACGCGGGTCAATGCCGTGTTCAGCGCGCTGACCGGAGCCAATACCAACGATACGCTCGACGCGGTCGATAGCGCCACCGCGCCGCAATTCGCTGCGCTGAGCGATGCGATCCTGCTCAATCCCAAGCTGTTCGCGCGGATCAAGGCGCTTCACCATCAATCCGCCTCGCTCGGGCTCGATCCCGATCAGTTGCAGGTGCTCAACCTGACCTACGACCGGTTCGTGCAGAACGGGGCGAATCTGGCCGAGGCCGACAAGGCCGCGCTGCGCACGATCAACGGCCGGCTCTCGACCCTGTCGACCGACTTCTCGCAGAAGCTGACCGCCGGAACCAAGGACGGCGCGCTGGTCGTAACCAGCCGCGCCGCGCTGGCCGGCCTGAGCGAAGGCGATATTGCCGCCGCCGCCAAGGCAGCCGCCGACCGCAAGCTCCCCGCCGGGCACTATGTCGTGACGCTGCAGAACACCACGCAGCAGCCCGCGCTCGCCTCGCTGACCAATCGCGCCACCCGCCAGGCGTTGTTCGAGAAGAGCTGGAACCGCTCCGAACGCGGCGATACCAACGATACCCGCGCGCTGATCCAGGAAATGACCCAGCTGCGCGCGCAGAAGGCGCAGCTGCTCGGCTATCCCGACTATGCCAGCTACGCGCTCAACGATCAGATGGCCAAGACCCCGGCCGCCGCGCTCGGCTTCATGCAGCAGATGGTCCCGGAGATCGTCGCCAAGCAGCGCGAGGAGGCGGGCGAGATCAACGCGATGATCCGCCGCACCGGCGGGCGCTTCACCGTCACCCCCGCCGATTGGGACTTCTATTCGGAGAAGGTCCGCAAGGCCAAATACGATCTCGATGAAAGCCAGATCAAGCCGTACCTCGAACTCAACCGCGTGCTCGAGGATGGCGTCTTCTTCGCTGCCAACCAGCTATACGGGCTGACCTTCAAGAAGCGCAGCGACCTGCCGGTTTATCATCCCGATGTCACCGTCTACACCGTCTACGACGCCGACGGCAGCGAATTGGCGCTGTTTTACCTCGACCCGTTCAAGCGCGACAACAAGCGCGGCGGGGCGTGGATGTCGAACTTCGTGGGTCAGGCCGGATTGTTCGGCACCAAGCCGGTGATCTACAATGTCGATAATTTCACCAAGCCTGCCGCAGGCGAGCCCGCGCTGCTGAGCTGGGACGATGTGACCACGCTGT
>JANOOJ010000342.1:0-2360 GCA_031421295.1 Novosphingobium sp. | reverse complement strand
GGCATATCGGCGAGCGCGAAGTTGAGATCGCTGCTGCCGCCGCCGAACCTGCCCGAAGCAATCGCGCGGCCACCGCCGAAATTGAGCTGGGTCGGCGCAAGCCGCCAGCCGCCCGCCTCTGGTGTCAGCACCGCGCGGCGCGGCATGGTGATCTTGCGCCCGGCGTAGTCGCCAGCGGCGAGCACGGCGATCCGCTCGGGCGCGACATCGCCCTGAAGTTGAAGATTGAACCGGCTGCCGCGCCGTCCTGCCAAGGCGGCGGTAACCTGGCCGCGCCCGTCGACGAGCCGTGCCTTGGCCGAGAGCCGTCCGATGAACAGACGGCCTTGCCCGATCCCCTCGCCGAACAGATTCCCGGTCACGGTGCTGTGGCCGCCCACCAACTGGCCTTCGGCATCGATTCGCGCGCTGGCGATGCTGACCGGATTGGCCCCGCCGAATTTCGCATTCCTGGCGGTCAGGTCCACGACGAAGCCCTGCCCGCCGCCGCGCGGCGCGAGGCGGATCGTGCCATCGACCCCGCCGCCGGTCAGCGCGAGATCGCCGGTCACTGCGCCGCGGCCGAGCAGCAGCGAGCCGGTGATCGCGGTCTTCCACACTTCGAGCCGCTCGATCGCGATGCGGGTCGGCCCGCCGGGCGACGCGAACAGGCCGAGTGTGCCGGTGAACGGGCCGAGCCGCGAATCCCCCGCAGTCTCGATCCGGAAGCCGTCCTTGATCGGCGCGAGCGCGACGCGGACATCCTTGAGCCCTGCGGCGGGATAGGGATCGGCGAACACCAGCACCGCGCGCGGGCCGTCTCCTGCAACGCTGGCGTTGAGCGTGAACGGGCCATAATCGGTATGCCGCCCGCGCCCGGCCATGGTCGTGCGGCCATTGGGCAAGCGGCGTCCGGCAATCCCGAGCGAAAGCTTGGTCCCCGACAGCGTCGCCCGCTCGAACAGCAGCGGCTGGTTCTGCCCGAGGCTCAGATTGCCACCGAACCGGATCCCCGTCCCGGCGATGGTGGTGAGCGTGGCGTTATCGACCCGGCTCATCCGCCCAGCCAGCTTGGCATCGAGCCGCCACGGCGCGGCGCTGCCCATCTTGAACACGATGTCGGCGCGCGCATCGGCCAGCCCGAGATTGGGCAAGGCGAAGCCCCGCGCCACGACGGGTCCAGCCAGCGCGTAGCCCCCGGCGTCGAGATCGCCGCGCAGCGCCAGTTTTCCGCCCAGCCCGGGTACCGCCAGCGTAAGGTCGTCGGACGAGAGGCGCTGGCCGATCAGCGCGATCGTGCCGCTCCCGCGCAGATTGACGAGGCGCGGGTCGATCGTCGCGTTGCCGGTGACGATGCGTTTGGCGGCAAGCGTCAGCGGCAGCGACCAGCGGGCGCCATCGTAGCGCGCGACGCCGGACTGGCGCAAATCTTCGAACCGCGTCGTCCCGAACGCCAACCGCCGGGCGGTCAGCACATGCTGCACCGACAGATCGCGGAACGGTCCGTCGAGCGTGGCGGCGAGCCGGGCATTGTCCAGCTCTGCGCTAGGACCCAGCAGCCCGGTGCCGACGGTCTGCGCTTCGATTCGCAGCGCCTGGAAATTGTTGTTGGCGAGATCGACAGTTCCGCCGCCGCTCATGCGCAGGCCTTGCCCCGCCAGCCCCAGCGTCCCGCGTAAGACGCTGTTGTTCAATGTGCCGTGACCGCTGACCCCGACGACTTCGCCTGCGGCGCGCGCCGGGATGCCGCTAACAAACCCGTTGGGCGCGATGTGGCCCAGCATGCCATAAAGGCCCGCACGGTTGGTCAATTGCAGAGCGACCAGCCGCTCGCCGCCCTGCTCGGCGAGCAGCGCCCCGCGCCAGTCGCGCCAGGTGCCCTTGCCGATCACCCGCGCGCGCAAATCCTCCTTCGCGCCCGCCAGCCCGGCCAGCACGCCATTTTTGGGGGCGGCATAATCGAATTTCAGGTCGAATTTGTTGGCCGACGGCTGCGCATCGAGCAGCACGAACAGCCGGTCGCTGCCCCCCAGTTCGGCGTCGGTGCGGATGAACGCCCGGCCCTTGCGGATATCGACCTTGGCGGTGAGATCGATGCGGCGTTCATCGCCGACGATCCCCTTGGCCAGCTTGAGATTATCAAGTTCGAGCCGGTCTATCCTGATGTCGAAGTTGGGCAGGATCGGCGCATCGGGATCGCCCGGATTGAGCTTGGGCATCCGCAGCAAAGTCCCGCGATGGGTGACCAGCTTGCGGACATCCAGCCCGCTCGAAAACCAGCTGAACGGCCGCCAGTCGAGCTCGACCTCGGGCACGCGCAGGAACACGCCCTTCGGATCGGCCAGCGTGACGTCGCGCAGTGTCGCATTGCCGTAGAGCGA
>JANOOJ010000341.1:0-1712 GCA_031421295.1 Novosphingobium sp. | reverse complement strand
ATCGGCGACTCCGGCAACCTCGATCCCTTTACGCAGGCGGCGGATGTGGACGTCCACCGTGCGCAATTCGATGTCGCTGTCCGTACCCCAGACCGCGTCGAGCAATTGCCCGCGCGAGAATACCCGTCCGGGGTGCTCCATGAAAAAGCGCAGCAGGCGGAACTCCGTCTGACCCAGAGCAAGCGTCTGCCCGCCACGGGTGACGCGATGGGCGGTGACGTCGAGCGCAAGATCGCCCACGCTAAGCGTTTCGCCGACCAGCGCCGGGCGGATGCGGCGCAGGATCGCATTGACCCGGGCGATCAGTTCGCGCGGGGAGAATGGCTTGGTCAGGTAATCGTCCGCCCCGGTATCGAGCCCGCGAATGCGGTCGTCCTCGGTCTCGCGCGCCGTCAGCATGATGATCGGCACATGCGCGGTGGCCTTGCCCTTGCGCAGACGGCGGCACACCTCGATCCCGCTGGTTCCCTCGATCATCCAGTCGAGTACGACCAGATCGGGGGCTTGCTCGGCCGCCAGCAGCAGCGCCTCATCGCCATCGGGGGTGACCGACACGGCATAACCCTCGGCCTTGAAGCGGAATTCGAGCAATTCGGCGAGCGCCGGGTCGTCTTCGACCAGCAACAGGCGCGGAGGCGGCATGGTCAGGCATCCCTTCGCTCTTCGCGGTCGGTCAGATGATCCCCGGTCGCGGCGTAATAGACCATTTCGGCGACGTTGGTGGCGTGATCGCCGATCCGCTCGATGTTGCGGGCGACGAACAGCAGTTGCGCCGCGCTGCTTATGGTCGCGGGATTTTCGACCATGTAACTGACCAGGTTGCGGAAAATGCTTTCGTAGAAGGCATCGACCTTGTCATCGCGCTTCAGGACCTCGGCGGCCAGCGCGGCATCGCGCGCGGCGTAGGCCGTGAGTACGTCGTGGACCATATCGGCAGCGACGTCGGCCATCGCAGGGATCAGCGTCAGTGGTTCGAATTTCTTGCGGCCTTCGATCTTGCCGGCGCTTTTGGCAATGTTCTTCGAATAGTCGCCGATCCGCTCGACCACTCCGGCGATCTTGAGCGCGGCGATCACCTCGCGCAGGTCGTCGGCCATCGGCGCGCGCAGGGCGATGACCCGCACCGCGAGCCGGTCGATCTCAGCCTCGAGCGAATCGATTCGCTTGTCACGCGCGATCACCCCCAGGGCGAGCTCCTCGTTGCCTTTGACCAAGGCTTCCATCGCCTCACGCAGTGACAACTCGGCGAGCCCGCCCATCTCGGCGATCAATCCGCGCAGCCGAGTGATGTCCTCGTCGAAAGCCTTGACGGTGTGTTGGTGTGCCATATCAAATATTATCCGTAACGACCGGTTATGTAGTCTTTTGTTCGACTTTCACGCGGGTTGGTGAAAATGTCTGAAGTCTTGCCGTATTCAACCATCCGGCCAAGATGGAAAAACGCGGTACGCTGCGAGACGCGGGCGGCCTGCTGCATCGAATGGGTGACGATCACGATGGCGTAGCGCCCGCGCAGCTCATCGATCAATTCCTCGATCCGCGCCGTGGCGATCGGATCGAGCGCCGAGCATGGTTCGTCCATCAGGATGACTTCGGGATCGACCGCGATGGCCCGGGCGATGCACAGCCGCTGCTGCTGGCCGCCCGATAATGCCGTGCCGCTGTCGGCCAGTCGGTCCTTGACCTCGTCCCACAAACCGGCCCGGTTGAGC
>JANOOJ010000340.1:0-6616 GCA_031421295.1 Novosphingobium sp. | reverse complement strand
GATCTGTTGCAAGGCGTTCTGTCCATTGGTGGCATCGAGCACCAGCACGACATCGTGCGGCGCCTCGGGATTGATCCGGCCGAGCACGCGGCGGATTTTGGCCAGCTCGTCCATCAGCTCGCGTTTGTTGTGCAAGCGGCCTGCGGTGTCGACGATCAGCGCGTCGATGCCGGTATCGGTGGCCTGCTTGACCGCGTCGAACACGATGCTGGCCGGATCGCCGCCTTCGGGGCCCTTGACCAGCGGCACCCCGACCCGGGTCGCCCAGACCGCGAGCTGACCGATGGCCGCCGCGCGGAACGTATCCCCCGCCGCCAGCATCACGCTGTAATCCTGCTCCTGAAACAGATGCGCGAGCTTGGCGATCGTGGTGGTCTTGCCCGATCCGTTGACCCCGATCACCAGAATGACTTGCGGGCGGGGGAACGCGACGACCTCGAGCGGCTTGGCCACCGGGCGCAGGATCGCGGCGATTTCCTCGGCGACGGCTTCCTTGATCGCGGCTTCGTCGACGCCACGCTCGAACCGCTCATCGGCAAGGCGCGCGCGAATGCGCGCGGCGGCGCGCGGGCCGAGGTCGGACAGGATCAGCGCGTCTTCGATGGCATCGAGCTGCGCGTCGTCGAGCCTGGCCTTGGTAACGATTCCGGCGAGGTTTTCGGACAGGCGTTCTGAAGTCTTGCGAAAACCGCCCAACACGCGGTCAGTCCAGCTATTGGCCTCCCAGGTCTCCGCACTCATGCCAGCAGGCCTTCGGCGATGCGCGTGGGGGTGACGGTCACGATGCTTCCAACGGGAGTGCCGGGCGCAAGCTGCACCCGCGCGAAGTTCTCCGCATGGCCGGTCCCGTCGCGCTCGGCAAGCACCTCCAGGGGAGTACCGAGCAATGATGCAAGCCAGCGGCCCCGCTCCTCGGCCACCGCCGCGCGCAGTTCGGCGGCGCGGGCCTTGATCGTGGCGCCTGCGACTTGCGGCATCCGCGCGGCCGGGGTGCCGGGGCGCGGGGAATAGGGAAAGATGTGGCCGTGGACCACGCCGAGCTCGGCGATGATCGAGGTATTGGCGGTGTGCATTTCGGCGTTCTCGGTGGGGAAGCCCGCGATCAAATCCGCACCGAGCGCCAGATCGGGCCGCCGTGCGCGCAGCCGTTCGATCAGCGATACCGCATCGGCGCGCGAGTGGCGGCGCTTCATGCGCTTGAGGATCAGATCGTGGCCCGATTGCAGCGAAAGATGGAGGTGCGGCATCACCCGGCGTTCGCTGGCCAGCAGTTCGAACAGCGCGGCGTCGATCTCGATCCCGTCGAGCGAGGAGAGCCGCAGGCGTTCAAGCGAGGGGCAGGCTTTGAGTATCGCCTCGACCAGTGCGCCCAGTCGCGGCGCATCGGGCAAATCATGCCCCCAGCTGGTGACATCGACGCCGGTTAGCACGACCTCGCGCGCGCCGCCTGCAAGGTGCCGCTCGATTTCGGCGATCACTTCGGCGACGCTGCGCGAACGGCTCGGCCCGCGACCTTGCGGGATGACGCAGAAGGTGCAGGCGTGATCGCAGCCGTTCTGCACCGCGATGAAGGCGCGGGTGTGGCCCTTCGACAGGCTCAGGGTGAGCGGATTGTGGTCGTACGCCGCGACATTCCACTGGCGCGGGTCGAGCTTGGCGGCGTTTGCAACCAGTCCATCGACCTCGGGCATCGCCGCCAGCGCAGCGCGCTCCACTTCGGCGGCGCAACCGGTGACCAGCAGCCGCGCATCGGGCCGGGCCAGCCGCGCGCGGCGGATCGCCTGCCGCGTCTGGCGCACCGCCTCGGCGGTGACCGCGCAGCTGTTGACCACCACCAAATCGTCGGCCCCGGCGAGCAGCCCGCGCAGTTGCTCGCTTTCCGACAGGTTCAGCCGGCAGCCCAGCGAAATGACCTCAAGGCTCACGCGGAAGCTCCGTAGGTCGCCGGATCGAACTCGCCGCGGAAAGACTCGCTCGCCGGACCGGTCATAAGCATGCGTCCCTCGCTGGTCCACTCGATGGCAAGCGGACCTCCGGGCAGCGTCACGGTCACGCTGCGTTCGGTCAGTCCGCGGCGCATCGCGGCGACGGCGGTGGCGCAGGCCCCGGTGCCGCAGGCTCGGGTCAGGCCGACGCCGCGCTCCCAAACCCGCAGGCGGATATGCGTGCGGTCGGTCACAGTCGCCACATTGACGTTGACCCGCTCGGGAAACAGCGCGTCGTGTTCGATCTCGGGGCCGAGCCGACTCAAGTCCACCGCATCGCAATCGGGCACGAAGAACACCGCGTGCGGATTGCCGACATTGACCGCCACCGGGCTTTCCAGCGCCTCCCAGCCGACCGGCAGCGCCAGCGTATCGAGCGGATAGGCGAGGGGGATCTGCTCCCATTCGAGCAGCGGCACGCCCATATCGACCGCGATCCCGGTGTCGGTCGGGCTGGTCGTCAGCATCCCGCCGAGCGTCTCGATCCGCGCCGGACCGCCGTGGAGCAGTCCGACCGCGCGGGCGGCATTGCCGCAGGCTTCCACCTCGCCGCCATCGGCATTGTAGATGCGCATGCGAAAGTCGGCCTGCGCCGAAGGCTCGAGCACAATCAGCTGGTCGCAGCCGATCCCGGTCTTGCGATCGGCCAGGGCGGCGGCGAGGGCGGTGTCGATTGGCGGTAGCGGACTCATGCGTCCGTCGAGCACAATGAAATCATTGCCCAGGCCATGCATCTTGATGAAGGGAACCCGCATATCCCGCGCGCTCTATGCGCTGGGCCAAGCGGCGTCCAGTAGCGAGCCGCTGGGCTAACCGTTGCTGGCGCGCGATGCAGCCTGTTCCCCGGTCGTTTCGTCAGGCTCGGCGCGGGGCGGGGGTTCGCTCAACAGATCGAGTTTGGCGAGCCGCTGGTGGGTGAGCGCTGCGGTCTCCGGGCGGCCATAGAAGTAGCCTTGGCCCTTGTAGTTGCCGAAGCGCTTGAGCGCTTCGAGGACGTCGGCGTTTTCGATCCCCTCGGCGGTGATCGGTATCCCCAAGCCTTCGGCCAGCGAGGTGATCGCCTGGATGATCGTTGCGCTGTCCTTGTTGCCGGGCAGATTGGTCACGAAGCTGCGGTCGATCTTGATCCGGTCGAACGGCAGCGTCCGCAGCTGCGAGAGCGAGCTGTAGCCGGTCCCGAAATCGTCGAGGGAGATGCCGATGCCCTGATTCTTGAGGCTGGTCACCAGCGTCCGGACCATGCCCAGATTATCGAGCAGGCTGCTTTCGGTGATTTCGATATCGAGCCGGCTCGGCGGGAAGTTTGCCTCGACCAGCAGCTTGAGCAGCTTCTGGGCGAACCACGGATCGCGCAGCTGGATCGGCGAGATATTGACCGACAGGGTGAGCTTCGGGTCCCAGGTCTTGGCGTCGATCAGGGCCTGCGCGATCAGGTATTCCGACAGTTCGGCGATCACCCCGATTTCTTCGGCGACGGGGATGAACACATCGGGATTGACGATCCCGAGCTTGGGCGAATTCCACCGCGCCAGCATTTCGAAGCCGACGACTTCGCCGGTCTGGATGTCGATCTGCTGCTCATAGAACGGCACGAATTCACCCAGGCCGATCCCCGCGCGGATCCCGCCCTCAAGCTCGCTGCGGAACCGCAGCTCGTTCTCCATCGATGGCTCGAACCAGTAGTAGCGGTTGCGGCCGTGCTTCTTGGCCTGATACATCGCGATGTCGGCCATGTGGAGCAGCGTCTCCGCATCCATCGGCCCGACATTGGCGATATCGCGCAAATCGCTGCGCGTCGCACCGACCGAAACGGTGACTTCAAGCGCCTGTCCGCCTGCCGCAGTGGGGTGCGAGACCCGTTCGATAATCGCGCCGATGAGCTGGTCGATCCGGTCGGGGTAGCGCGGGTTGAACGGCACGACGCAGGCGAATTCGTCGCCGCCGAGCCGCGCCAGCAGCGAGTGATCGGGCAGTAGCGCCAGAATGCGCTGCGCGCTCTCCTTGAGCACCGCATCCCCCGCCGAATGGCCGTTGAGATCGTTGACCTGCTTGAAATTGTCGAGGTCGAGCATAAGGAAGGCCACCGCCTCGCCCTGCGCGCGGGTGTCGGCGATCAGCCGGTCGGTCGCGGGGCCGATGCTGCGGCGATTGAGGCAGCCGGTCAACGGGTCGGTCTCGGCGAGCAGCCGCGCCTGCGCTTCGGCCTTGCGCCGTTCGCCCACTTCGCCGGCCAGCTCGCGGTAGCGCCGCCAGCCGAAGATCACGAGCGCGATGTTGAGCAGGACGGCATTGATCAGCAGCATGTCCGGGCTGCGGCCATGGCCGCTCCAGGCGCGCAGGATCTGCGGCATCAGCGTCCCGCTGGTTCCCACGAACATGATGATTGCCGCAACGGCGATGCCCAGCGCAACGATGTCGCGCTCGGCCCGGCCAAGCCGCTTGTCGCCGGTCTTTTCCGACTGCGTGGTAATGAGATCGTGCAGATCCAAGGCGAACACTTCCCCCGTTCGTCAGGGGGATATGCACGGGCGATCTGAAATTTGCGTTAACCCGCGCTCGGAGGTCGGGAGGTTGGCATCCTTACTTCTTGAGGCCGATCTCGCGCAGCCGTTCCTGCAGATAATCGTCGGCGGTGATCGAGACCGTATAACGATCGGGATTCTCGGCGCTGATGCACCCGGGCAGCGTCACGAACGGGAAATCGCTGCGCAGATGCAGGAAGAACGGCATCGAATAGCGGCTGAACTGCGCGCGCGCACCATCGGGATTGCGAACCCGGTGCGTGGTCGATGGCAGGACATGGTTGGTCAGGCGTTGCAGCATGTCGCCGATGTTGACCACCAGCGCGCCGCCGGGCGGGAACACGCCCAGCCACTCGCCCTGCTTGGTCAGCAGTTCCAGCCCGGCCTCTTCGGCACCCAGCAGTAGCGTGATGAGGTTGATATCCTCATGCGCCCCGGCGCGGATCGCCCCGGGTTCGCCATCGGTGAGCGGCGGATAGTGCAGCAGGCGCAGCAACGAATTGCCATCGTCGATCGCCGGATCGAACCAGTGCTGATCGAGCCCGAGATAGGTGGCAATCCGCGTGAGGATGACCGCGCCGACCCGGTCGAGTTCGGCATAGAGTTCCTCGAAAGTCTCGCGGAAACCGGCTGGCCGGACCGGCCAGATATTGGGCGGCATCGAGGCATCGGCGAGCGGATGCCCGGCAGGCAGATCGCGCCCGACGTGCCAGAATTCCTTGAGATCGTGCGCCTTGGCGCCCTTGGCGATCTCGGTCCCGAACGCGGTATAGCCGCGCGCGCCGCCTTGTCCGGGGATCAGGTAACTGCGCTTTTCCGCCTCGGGCAAGGCGAAGAATTCCGCAGTCAGCTGCCACGCGCGTGCGACCAGTTCAGGGTCGAGACCGTGATCCTTGACCATCGCAAAGCCGAAAGTCTTGAAGCTGTCGCCGATCTCGGCGGAAAAGCGCGCGGGCTCGTCGGCCAGCGAAAGGACGGGGAGAGTATCGAGCATGGGGTGCAGCTTCCGGTAATCTGTGCTTATGGGCGCATCATACGACCAGAAGCGGAGCGCTGCCATGACCAAAATCAAACCGCCCAAGCAGTTCTGGCTGATGAAGTCCGAGCCCGACGTCTATGGCTGGGATCATCTGCTGGCCGAGGGCGAGGGGACTTGGGACGGGGTGCGCAATTATCGCGCGCGCAACAATCTGGCGGCGATGCAGGTGGGCGACGAGGCGTTTTTCTACCATTCGAACATCGGGCTGGAAATTGTCGGGATCGTCAAGGTCAGCAAGGCGGGCTTCCCCGACCCGAGCGATGCCACTGGCAAGTGGGTTTCGGTCAAGGTCAAGCCGGTCAAAAAGCTCAAGCGGCCGATCACGCTCAAGGAAATCAAGGCCGATCCGGCGCTGGCCGAAATGGAACTGGTCAGGCTCTCGCGATTATCGGTCGCGGCGATCACATCCGAGGAGTGGGACTATATCGTCGCGCTGTCGCAGCGTAAGGGGTAGCCCTCCCCCTGGAGGGGGAGGGTTGGATGGGGGTGCTCGGCGCTCGTGGGGAAGAGCCCCCACCCCAACCCCTCCCCGACGGGGAGGGGCTTAAGCGTAACACGCCGCATGGTTACCGTCCCGCTATGGGAAGGGCCCCGTTAACCGCGATTTTCCGGCTGGTCCGATGGTGAATCCTTTCCTAACGTCGGCGCATGAGAAGGTCATTAGTCCTGGTCGATGAGACCGCCCGTCATCCATTCCTGCAGGCGCTGCCGCCGCATATCCGGCGGGGTAGCAAGGCGCTGGCGGTGCCGCGCAAACGCGGGATCACGGCGGACGATGTGCGCGATTTCCTGCTGGCCTATTGCGCCTGCTTTATCGCGGCGACCGCCTTTATCGCGTAGTTGTCCGCTACCGCGGAAGCGGCACCAGCCCACTCCCCCGCCCGGCCACCCATAAGGTAACCCTAGGTTTGGGGTGGCCGGGCGGGGGAGTGGGTTGGTGCCGTATCTCCTTCCGCCGAAGCGGACCCAAGCGAACTACGCGGCCTGCTCGGCATTGACCAGCAGCCGCCCCAACCAGGCCGAAATCAGGCACATCGCGGCGCTGAGCAACAATTGCTGGACGGTCGGTA
>JANOOJ010000339.1:0-3456 GCA_031421295.1 Novosphingobium sp. | reverse complement strand
TCGATCCCGCATAATCCGCAGCTCGATTCGGCCACCCGGCTGCGGACCCGGTCGGTCAGTCGCTCGATCCCGAGGCCGCGCAGCGCCGCGCGGACGATCCAGCCCTGTTCGACTTCGGCAATGGCAATGTCCTGTACTTCGTCCGCATTTGCCGCCAGCCCTTCGGCCAGCGCGAAGCCGGTGGCAAAATCCTCCAGATCGGCGGGGGTCGCCATCATCACGGCATAGGACAGGCCGTTATATTCCAGCGCCACCGGCGCCTCCGCCACCCAGGCGCGAGTTTCCTCGCGCCGGGTGCCGTCGGGCGTAACGCTGGTCACAATTGGCATGGTCACATACGCTTGAGCGCGCAGAGCTTGTTGCCGTCGGGATCGCGCAGATAGGCGAGATAGAGCGGGCCGAAGCTGGCTTCGCGCACGCCCGGGGGATCTTCGATCGCGGTGCCGCCGGCCGCGACGCCGGCAGCGTGCCATGCAACGGCCTGCGCGGCGTCGCCCATCGCAACGCCGATGGTGCAGCCGTTGCCGGCGGTGGCCGGCTGGCCGTCGATCGGCGGGGTGACGAGGAACAGCCCGTCGTTATGCATGTAGATCAGGCGACCTTTCTCGTCCTGAATGCCGGGTTTGCCGCCGATCGCGGCGAATGTGGCGTCGTAGAAAGTCTTGGACTTTGCGACATCGTTGGTGCCGACCATATTGTGACTGTACACGCGCTGCTCTCCCATTTTTGCGTTGCGAACTGCCACTTCTAGGCAGCGACGCGAGGCGGTCAAATGCTATTCGCTGGCCGGATCGCCATTGTGGCTGCGGTTCAGCTTGGGCGAGGTAGAAAGGCGCATGTTCGAACTTGTCCTGATGAGCGCGGCGCTGGCCGCAACTCCGCTTACCCCGCAGACTGCAGCGCCTGCTTTGACCGTCGATCAAGAGGCCGCGCTGCGCTGTTCTGCCAGCTTTGCGATCGTCGCGGCCGAGCAGGCGCGCGGGACCAAGTGGGCACTGGTCTTCCCGCCGCTGCAACTGCGCGGCAAGGAGTTCTTCGTTCGGGCTGCGGCAAGCCTGATGGACGAGACAGGACTTGGCCGGACTGAGGTGCAGGCCTTGGTGCAACGTCAGGCTTTGGTGCTACGCTCCGAAATGGCGCGAAACAGCGATCCGGCGGTGGCTCTCGCGGGAACCATGCCGCTGTGCCTCGCGCTGCTGGAAACAACGTTGCCCGCGGTCGCTGACCGGGCCCCATAGGCGGGTCAATGGCGGACCGTTTCGCCGAGCCGCTCGCGGAGTGCAGCAATCGCGCTCGGCGCATTTCCCTCACGCTCGCGCCAGCCGCGATCGAGCCGCAACAGCCTTGCGTAAAACCGTTCGGTCGCAGCAATCAGTTCGCGCGTTTCCGCAGCCAGCAAAGCCATGCGGCCGGGATCGGATTGCGGAAAGTCGCTCAACCGGCCGTGGCGGCGCAGCTGGAATTCCGAAAGTTCGCCGGCAAAAAAGGCGCGGTGGTTGAGCAGCCAGGCGATGCCGTGCATCATTCGCGTGGCGGTGCGCAGCGCCTCGCACGATAGCGCGACGCGCGCCTCGTCCTCGGGTTCGCTGCGGCTCGAACTGAGTTTTGCGTCGATCCGGCCCGACAGGTCGAACGCGGCGCGCACCTCGTCCGACAGGACCAGCGCTTCGCAGTACAGACCCTCGACAATGCGGGGGTTGATGGTGGCAGGGTTCGACATTTATGAATTCCGATAGTCCCGCTCAATCGCCGCTGCCAACCGTCCGTTCCCGAGTTTTGCCGGTCAAATCGGGACCGTCCGGTTCCGGGACGATTCGGGTCGCGCCTGCGCCGCGCTTCAGGCGATAATATCGGGGATCAGATAGTCTTCAAGCATCGACATCTGGTCTTTGAGGCGAAGCTTGCGTTTCTTGAGTCGGGCAATTTGCAACTGATCGGTCGAGCCGGCCAGCGTCAGCGCATCGATCGCCGCATCGAGATCGCGATGCTCTATTTTCAGAATTTCCAGGCGCTTGCGCATCTCCTCTTCGCTCACGCAGAAACCTCCATCAACCTGCCTTCGATTGCGTTCGCCTCACCGCGCGGCGGCCCGATTGGTCGCGGTTCGCGCGGCAACCGTCGCAAGATGCTCGTAGCCGCTTCGCAAGATAGGCTTAATGTGCTTGGATGACAATTGCGCGGCCCGGTCACCACAGGATCGAGTCGAGGCAAGGGCCGCCAAAGACCCGGACGGGGCGTACACAAGGAGTATCGCCAATGGAAACTTCGCATGTCAGCGCATTGCAGCTCAAGCACATCGGGCTTGAACGCAAAATCGAACTGGAATTGAGCCGCCCATTGCCTGACCTTGCGACCCTGCAGCTACTCAAAAAGCGAAAGCTGCGGATCAAGGAAGAACTCGAACACATCTGATCGAGGCTTCCTGCCCCTTGCCTCGCCGCCCGGTGAGGTGAGGGGCGACCAACTATTTTCACCCAAACCCGCTGCGGCGCGGTGTCGCGCGTTCCCATGGCGTTCGCTTTGGGTTAGGCCTGCGGCATGATCTCTCCCGCGTCCGCCGCCCGCACCATCCTCACTCGCCTGCACGAGGTGATGGCGTCGCGCAGCAATGCCCAGGCCAAACTCAACACCGTGGTCGAAGTCATCGGTGAAAGCCTCCACAGCGAGGTCTGTTCGATCTACCTCCTGCGCGAGGGGATGCTCGAGCTGTTCGCCACGCGGGGCCTTGCGCAGGAAGCGGTCCACGTCACCCGCATGGCGATGGGCGAGGGGCTGGTCGGCACGATCGGCGGCAATATCGAGACGCTCAATTTGGCCGAAGCCACTGCGCATCCCGACTTTTCGTACCGTCCCGAAACCGGAGAGGACAAGTTCCACTCATTCGCCGGCGTGCCGATCGTGCGACGCGAGCGTTCGGTCGGCGTCCTCTGCGTCCAGCATGTCGAACCGCGCCGCTACGAAGAAGTCGAGATCGAGGCGCTCCAGACTGTCGCGATGGTGCTCTCGGAGTTGATCGCCAACGCCGATCTGGTTGACGAGGAAGAGGCGTTCGGGCTGACGGCGGCGCAAACCGGACCCCAGCGGCTTCCCGGCCTCACGCTGGTCAAGGGGCTGGCAAGCGGGGTGGCGGTGTTTCACCAGCCGCGCATCACTATCGAACATGTCGTGGCCGAGGATACCGAGGCCGAGCGCCAGCGCGTCTACCTCGCCTTCGACAAAATGCGGGAACAGATCGACCGGATGGCCGGGCAGGCCGAGTTTGGCGTCGGCGGCGAGCATGAGGAGGTCCTCCAGACCTACAAGATGTTTGCTTACGATGAAGGCTGGTCGCGCCGGATCAACGAAGCGATCGACAGCGGGCTCACCGCCGAGGCGGCGATCGAACGCGTCCAGCAGCACACCCGGATGCGGATGCGGCGGATCGACGATCCGCTGCTGGCCGACCGGATGCACGAT
>JANOOJ010000338.1:0-23963 GCA_031421295.1 Novosphingobium sp. | reverse complement strand
AAAGCGCGCTTATCCGAGAGATTCAAGAGGAACTTGGCTGTACGCTTTCGGCTGAAGCGCTGCTCCCGCTGACTTTTGCCAGCGACACGCGACTGCCGCCGCTGCCGCGTGAGCCCTATGTCATCCTGCTTTACACTTGTTCGAAGTGGGACGGCGAGCCGCATTGCATTGAGGGCGAAGCGATCGGGTGGTTCGACGTCGGCGACCTCACCGACCTGTCCATGCCGCCGCTCGACCGGCCACTGGCAGAAGTCCTCGCCAGGATGATTTAGCCGCTTGCCAAGGCGAAGCGTCCTGCCTATGTGCCCTTTTCCCGCGCCCGTAGCTCAGCTGGATAGAGCATCAGACTACGAATCTGAGGGTCGGACGTTCGAATCGTTCCGGGCGCACCACTTCCCTAAACCGACGCTGATCGTGTCCATTCCCCCGCCGGAAATCGCATGGACATGCCCGGCTTGATCGCACATTTATCTTCCGAAGGCCGATCATCACTCGGCGCAAAGGGACTGGCGATGAGCACACGCGGATCGGTAGCCGTAATCGGGGCGGGGGATCACATCGGTGCTGCAATCGTCCGGCGGTTTGCCGAGGAGGGCTTTGCGGTCCACGCCGGTCGCCGCAATGGGGACAAGCTGGCACCGCTGCTCGGTCCGGGAATAACCGGGCGCTCGCTCGACGCGCGCGAGCCCGACGATGTTGGCGCTTTCCTGGCTGAGGCCGAAGCCATCGCGCCGCTTGCGCTGACGGTGTTCAATGTTGGCGCCAATGTAACCTTCCCCCTGCTCGACACCACCGACCGGGTGTTCCGCAAAGTGTGGGAAATGGCCTGCTTCGCCGGTTTCGTCACCGTGCGTGAGGCGGCGCGGATCATGGTCCCGCGCGGGCGGGGCGCAATCTTCGTGACCGGAGCGACCGCCGGGATGCGCGGCAATCCCGGTTTCTCGGCCTTTGCGGCGGCAAAGTCGGGCCTGCGGGCAATGACGCAATCGGCGGCGCGCGAGTTGTGGCCGCAGGGGTTGCATGTGGCGCATCTCGTCATCGATGCGGGGGTTGATACCGAATGGGTCCGCGCCCGGATTGCCGAGCGCGAGGGCGCGGAGGTGCTTGCCAATCTCGATCCCGATCGGCTGATGCCGCCCGCTGCAGTGGCCGAGGCCTATTGGGCGTTGTTCAACCAGCCTCGCAGTGCCTGGACATTCGAGCAGGAAATCCGGCCGTTCGGGGAGAAATGGTGATGGTGACCGTGGTAGAGTTCCAGTTCGATTTCGGCAGTCCCAACGCCTATCTCGTTCACCGTGCGATCCCGACGGTCGAGGCGCGGGGGCAGGTGCGGTTCGATTATGTGCCGGTGCTGCTGGGCGGCATCTTCAAGGCGATCGGCAACCAGTCGCCGATGGCGACCTACGGCCATATCGCCGCCAAACGCGACTATGACCGGCTCGAGATGCACCGGTTCATGACCAAGCACGACATCAACGGGTTCCGGATGAACCCGCATTTCCCCGTCAACACCCTGCTGGCGATGCGCGGCGCGGTCGCGGCTCAGCAACTCGGCGTGGCCGAGGACTATATCGAAGCGATGTTCGCCGGAATGTGGGAACTCGGCCTCAAGCTCGATGAGCCCGAGGTTTGGCACCGCACGCTGGTCGAGGCAGGCTTGCCGGGCGATGGGCTGGCGGACGGTGCCGCCGATCCGTCCAACAAGGAAGTGCTGGTGCGGAACACGCAAAGCGCGGTGGAACGAGGCGCATTCGGATCGCCCACGTTCTTCATCGGCGAGGAAATGTGGTTCGGCAAGGACCGGCTGCGCGATGTCGAAGAAGCGGCGACTTGATGCGTGGATCATATGCGCATATAATATGCGCATGAACGATCAGACAGCAATTCGCCGCAAGTCGACCAACGTCACGCTTGATCCGCAGCTGGTCGCCGATGCCAAGGCGCTGGGAGTCAACGTCTCGCGCGCCTGTGAGGCTGGCCTTGCCACCGAACTCAAAGCGGCACGCAAAAAGCAGTGGGTTGAGGAAAACTGGGAAGCGATCCAGTCGTCCAACGCTTACGTCGAGAAACACGGGCTGCCGTTGGCCAAATACCGGATGTTTTGATGGCACAATTCGACTATTACACTATCGCGGACGGCCCGGGGTTCTGGCTGGATTGCCAGACCGATTTGATGGGCGATTATCAATCCCGGTTCGTCATCCCGTTGCTACCGCTCGATGTTGCACCGACGCCCGCTCGGGGACTCAATCCCCTGTTCGAGATCGAAGGCGAGCCCCACAGCCTGGTTACCCAATTCGCTGGCGCAATCCCTTCATCGAGCCTCCGCCAAATCGTCGGCAGTTTCGAAGCGCAGCGGTATCGCATCACCAACGCCATCGATTTCCTGATCGGCGGCGTTTGACCACAAGGCTTGACTTGCCTCGGCATCGCGGGCGTAGAGCGCCGCACCCGTCCAGCCAAGAGTGATCATGACCGAACTTGCCGATCTGATGTTTCCCGGCGAAACCGCGCCCCGTTCGCATTGGGAAGCGCTTTATCCGCCGCGCGGGTTGCCCGAGGGTGCATGGGTCACGCGGTTCGCACCCAGCCCGACCGGATATTTGCACATCGGCGGTGTCTATGCCGCGATCATCGCACAGGATCTCGCGCATAATTCGGCCGGCACATACTTCATCCGGGTCGAGAATACGGATGCCG
This sequence comes from Novosphingobium sp., assembly GCA_031421295.1. GTDB lineage: Bacteria > Pseudomonadota > Alphaproteobacteria > Sphingomonadales > Sphingomonadaceae > Novosphingobium. The sequence goes on along the minus strand of JANOOJ010000338.1, from coordinate 21,263 downwards.
CGCGCGAAGACCCCAATGCGCGCGCGCAGTTCGCTTCCGCCTTCCGCTATTTCGGGATCGAGAGCGACGAACCGGCCGATGCCGCCTGGGGTCCCTACGAACAGGGCCAGCGCGCCGACATTTACGCCAGCTTCGCCAAGGCGCTGGTCGAGGAGGGCAAAGCCTATCCCTGCTTCTGCACCAGCGAAGAGCTTGAAGCCCTAACTGTCCAGCAGAAGGCCGCCAAGGTCATGCCGGGTTATTACGGCTCGTGGGCCAAGTGCCGCCACCATTCGACCGAGCAGCACATCGAACAGCTCGAGGCGGGCGAGTCCTTCGTCGTCCGGTTCCGCGCGCCCGAAGGCTCGGCGCTGCGCGTCACGCATGAGGATCTGATTCGCGGGCCGATAGCGCAGAACGACAATCGCAACGACGCTGTGATCCTCAAGAGCAGCACAACCTCGCCGCGGCTGCCGACCTATCACTTCGCCCATGTGGTCGACGATCATCTGATGCGGGTGAATCTGGTGACGCGCGGGGAAGAATGGATTCCCTCGCTGCCGCTCCACGTCCAGCTGTTCGAGGCTCTGGGCCTGCCGCTTCCCGGCTATGCCCATATCGCGCCGCTGATGAAAGTCGAGGGCAGCAGCAAGCGCAAACTTTCGAAGCGCAAGGACCCCGAGGCCAACGTCGAATATTACATGACGACCGGCTATCCGGCCGAGACGCTGCGCCTCTACCTGCGCGGGCTGGCCAACGGCAATCTGGCCGACATCGACTTTGCCGAGGCGCTGGCCACACCATTGCAATTGGACCGCATGGGTGTGGCAGGGCCGGTGTTCGATGAGGCCAAGCTGCAGTCGATCTCGCGCAATTACATTGCCGAGCAGACGCCGTCGGACCGGCTCGCCGCGCTGGAAGTCTGGGCGAGCGAGTACGACCGCGATCTGGCGGCGCTTCTGGCGAGCGAGCATGACAACGCCCTGCGCGCGCTCGAACTCGAAAAGCAGCTCGACAAGAACCCGCGCAAGGATGTTGCCAACTGGCAGGACTTCCTGCCCAACTACCGCTTCTTCCTGTCGAGCGCCTACACCGCGGTGACCGATGCCGCGCATCCCGATTTCGCGCCAACCGCGGTCGAGGTGGTGCGCGCGGTGATCGCCGATTATTCGGCGCGCTACACCCAGATCGACGACCGCGATGCGTGGTTCGACCAGCTCCGCGAAATCGCCAAAGACCACGGCTTCGCGCCGACCACCGGCGATTACAAACGCAACCCTGAAGCCTTCACCGGATCCATCGCCGAAGCCAGCAACATCATCCGCATCGCGCTCACCGGGCAACGCCGCAGCGCCGACCTGTTCCTCGTCTGCCAGGTGATCGGTGAGGCGGAAGTACAGAGGCGGCTGCGCGCGGTCCTGGGTTAATAGCGCAGCTCTGAAATTCTGAATTGCATACCCAACCCGTCCATGCTGAGCCTGTCGAAGCACTGTCCTGCTTCTTGAGGCTGGGGGGACGAAGAAAAGTGCAGTCCTTCGACAGGCTCAGGAGGGGCGGATTTGCCCAGACCCCATTGCGCTTTACCGGGACAGCTTGCGGAACAGCACGGCGTCATCGGTAACGCCAAGCAGGCGCTGATTGTCCGGACCATAGAGCAGATCGCGCGGGCGGTGGTCGGTCATCCGCAGCGGATCGATGGCATAGGATGCCGCAGTCTGCGTATCGGTGAAGCGGAAGTGCGAATTGTCGAGCGCGAGCCAACCGTCCGGTTCGAGGCATGCATCGAGCATCGCGATGCCTTGGGCAAACCGCGCAAATGGTAGCACCGTCGAGCAATCCGTCGGGCGTTCGGCTTCGAGCACGCCGTGGCGGAACACGGCCATCGCCAGCACCGCGTCGAAACGGTCATCGGGTAGTGGCGCTCCGGCGAGGCGGTATTGCGACAGGGGATTGTCGTCCTTCCTTTGGGCAATCGCCAAGGAGCGGGGATTGAGATCGATCCCGACAATCCGGGCATTCGGCATCCGCGCCCGCAGCGCGCGGACTTCCTCGCCGGTCGAACAACCGAACGACAGGATGCGCGGCGAGGGGAGATGGGCCAACCGCTCTGCCAGCGCATCGAACGATTGCGGATAGCGATCCTTCAACGTGGTGCCATAGGGTTGGAACAGTAGGCCGGGCGGCGTGCGTTTCAGCCGCTCGATCGCCCGCAAGTCCGGGTTGAGCTGGCGATGCAGCCAGCGCCCTGCCGCCATGCCGCCGGGAACTGCGCGGGCAATCCGGCGCAAGGGCTCAAGGCGGTCACGTGGGCGGCTCATGCTCGCCGCATGTCACAGGCGAGCAAAACTGGAAAGCATCGAATCCGCGAGTGACGGCGCACACTCACCCAGATAAGGAGCGTGCATGGATTTGCCGGAACACGCTGACGGGGCAGAGTCGCACGGCCCCTCGCTCTGGCGGTTCGAGAGGGCCAGTCGCGCGCATGTGGTGGTCGATGCGGCGGCCTATTTCGCGCTAATGCAGCAGGCCATGCTGCGTGCCGAGCAGCGCATTCTGCTGATTGGCTGGGACGTCGACACCCGAATCAGGCTGGGCGGCGGGCGGCGCTGGTGGAACGGGCCGAGCCGCAAGACATTTCCGGCGCGCATGGGTGCCTTCGTGGTGTGGCTGTGCAACCGCAACCGCTCGCTCGAAGTGCGCGTGCTCAAATGGAATTTTGGCGCGCTCAAGTTTATCTTCCGCGGCTCGATGATTCTCGATCTGCTGCGCTGGTGGCGGCACCCCTCGATCGACTTCAAATTCGACGCAGCGCATCCGCTGGGTTGTAGCCACCATCAGAAGATCGTGGTGATCGACGACCGGTTTGCGGTCTGCGGCGGGATCGACATGACCTCCGACCGCTGGGACACGCGTGAGCACATCGACGACGATCCGCGTCGCCGCAAGATCAACGGCAAGCCCTATGGGCCGTGGCACGATCTGACGATGATGGTCGAAGGCGATGCGGCACGCGCGCTTGGCGATCTGGGCCGCGAACGCTGGGAACAGTCGGGCGGTCAGCCGATGCTCCCCTGCGCCCCGCAAGAGTCCAGCGCCTGGCCCGACAAGCTCAAGGCCGAGTTTCGCGACGTCGAAATCGGGATTGCACGGACTCGCTCGGCGTGGCATTCGATCACCGCAGTGCATGAGATCGAGGCACTGTTCGTCGAGCATATTCGCCGGGCGAAGCACTTCATCTATGCCGAAAGCCAGTATTTTGCCTCGCGCCAGATCGCCGAGACGATTGCTGAGCGCATGGCCGAGCCCGACCCGCCCGAGATCGTGCTGGTCAATCCCGCGACCGCCGAGGGCTGGCTCGAGCAGGCGGCGATGGACGGCGCGCGGGTCCAGCTGTGCCATGCGATTGGTGAGCGCGACCGGTTGGGCCGGTTTCGCATCTATGTGCCCTACACCGCAGGCAGCACGCCGATTTACGTCCATGCCAAGATGATGATCGTCGATGACGAGATCGTCCGGATCGGTTCGGCCAACATGAACAACCGCTCGATGGGACTCGATAGCGAGGCGGATGTGTTCATCGACGCGGCGCGTCCGGGTAACGCCCATGCGATCCCGCCGATCACCCACCTGCGCCATTCGTTGCTGGCCGAGCATTGCGGCATGAGCATCGATGAGGTCGCCAGCGAGCTTGAACGCCACGGCTCGATGATCGCGATGATCGATGCCAGCAGTCAGTCGGGCAAGCGCCTGACGGCTTTCGCCTTGCGCGAATTGACCGATGGGGAGAAAGCGGTGGCCGACAGCGCGCTGCTCGATCCCGAGCGACCCGAGGAATTGTTCGAGCCGATCCATCGGCGGCGGGGATTATTCCGGCGTGGCGGCTTCTTGCGCCGGCCGGATTGAGGGAGAGTCCGATGAGCAGTCTAGTGGGTCCCGATGAGGATCAACCAATCGGCAAGCCGGCCGTGCCTGAGGATGTGCAGGACGCGATCCGCACGCTCATCCGCTGGTCCGGGGACGATCCGGCGCGCGAAGGACTGGTCGATACCCCGGCGCGGGTCGCGCGGGCGTGGAAGGAATATTGCCAGGGCTATGGCGAAGACCCGGCGGTCCACCTCCACAAGACCTTCGACGAGGTCGGCGGCTATGACGAGCTGGTGCTGCTCAAGGACATCCCGTTCCAGTCGCATTGCGAACACCACATGGCTCCGATCATCGGCAAGGCGGCGATCGCCTATATGCCGCAGAACCGCGTTGTGGGGATCTCCAAGCTCGCCCGCGTGCTCAATGGCTATGCCCGCCGCTTGCAGATCCAGGAGCGGCTGACCGCCGAAGTCGCGCAATGCATCTGGGACAATCTCAAGCCCCACGGGGTCGCGGTGGTGATCGAGGCGAGCCACGCCTGCATGACCGCGCGCGGGGTGCGCACCCCCGGGGTGCAAATGATCACCAGCCGGCTGCTCGGCTGTTTTCTCGACGATTCGCGCAGCCGCAAGGAGGTGCTGGGCCTGATGGGCTATTGAACCGGGTTGTCGTTGGTCAAACCGGCAAGCCCAGCCGCTTGCCGAACCACATCATCGCCAGATAGCCCGCGAAGCCGACCATCACGAAGGCGAGCATCCCGAGCGGGATCGTCACGCCGCGTCGTAGCAGCAGCGCCAGCGCAACAAACGCGGGAATCGTGGCGAGCACATAAGCGCTCGACGACAGCGCCAAATCGGCGATCCGTCCCGCGTCGCCGGTATCGCGCCACAGCCACAGCATCGCCAGCAGCGAAACCAGCGGCAGCGAAGCAACCAGCCCGCCCCAGCCGGGGCTGCGGCGCGCCAGTTCGGAGGCAGCGGCGACCAGCACGCCCGAGACGAGCGCCTTCGCCGCCAGCTGCCCCCAAAGCATACTTACAGCTGCTCGAGCATGTGCTCGGCACTGCTGACCTTGAAATCGCCCGGTGCTTCTACATTAAGCTGCTCGACCACGCCGTCGTTGACCACCATCGAGAAGCGCTGGCCGCGGGTGCCGAGGCCGAAAGCCGAGCCGTCCATCGTCAGGCCCACCGCCTGCGCGAAATCGCCATTGCCGTCGGCCAGCATGGTGATCTCTTCGGAGCCGGATGCGCTGTTCCACGCGCCCATCACGAACGGATCGTTGACCGCCGTGCCGACAATCTCGTCGATGCCTTTGGCTTTCAGCTCGCCAGCCTTGTCGACGAAGCCGGGAAGGTGCTTGGCCGAGCAGGTCGGGGTGAAGGCCCCTGGGACCGAAAACAGCGCAACGCGCTTGCCCTTGAAGTAATCGCCCGACTGGACGGCTTCGGGGCCTTGGGCGGTCGCCTTGACCAGCTTCACGTCGGGGAGTTTGTCGCCAACAGCAATCGTCATTTCATTTCTCCGGTAGGGATGAACTTGTTGCCTTGATATAGGCCACTGTGGCGCTGCGGCAACGGCGCAGCACGGTTAATTTCGCTTTACCGGCTCCGTTCAAACCTCGGTAAATGTGCTGGCGCAGCTTCGCTCTCACGGGATTTGTCCCGGGGGGAGTCTATATCATGGTGAAACTACAGGGGGTTGCAGCCGCGCTGGCGGCAGCGTCGATGCTCGTCTCCGCTCCAGCGAGCGCCGGAAGCGTCAATTCTGCCGAAAAGCTGCGGCGGCTGGACATCATGCTGATGGTCACCGGCCTGCGTTGCCGGACCACGGCGGACAATTTCGAGGACGATTACGATGCGTTCGCCACCAACCATCTGGCCGAACTCAACGCCGCCAGCAATGCGCTGAAAGCGGACTATTCGGAACGCTATGGTGCGCAGGGAGCCAATCGCGCGATCGACCGGATGAGCACCGTCATGGCCAATGCCTATGGTGGTGGTCACCCGTGGCTGTCGTGCAGCGAGCTCAAGACGGTGGCCCGCAATCTTGCCGAAGCGCTCGGCTCGGCACCACTCGAAGCCGCAGCCGACCAGCTGCTGGGCGATCAAACTTTGCCACAATTCGCGCTGGCGCAGCGTTGAGCCAAACTCTTCCGGTTGAGAGAGAGCGCATATAAAGACATCTTTATATCTCAATCGGAACTCGCTAAGGGCGGCTCCAGCAATGGCGTCGCCTTTGGCACTTTCCGGTCACGACGCTGCCCACGCAATTCAGGAGCTTCCAAGTGGCCACCGTCCTCGACGCCCAAAAAGACTATGTCATCGCCGACATCGGCCTCGCCGAATATGGCCGCGCGGAAATCGCGATTGCCGAAACCGAAATGCCCGGCCTGATGGCGCTGCGTCAGGAATTCGGCGCGACCAAGCCGCTCAAGGGCGCGCGGATCACCGGTTCGCTGCATATGACGATCCAGACCGCCGTGCTGATCGAGACGCTGGTCGCGCTCGGCGCCGAAGTGCGCTGGGCGACCTGCAACATCTTCTCGACCCAGGACCACGCCGCTGCGGCCATCGCCGCTGCGGGCATCCCGGTCTTCGCGATCAAGGGCGAGAGCCTCGCTGACTTTTGGGACTATGTCGGCCGGATCTTCGATTGGGGCGATACCCAGACCAGCAACATCATCCTCGACGATGGCGGCGACGCCACCATGTTCGCGCTGTGGGGCGCGCGGCTCGAAGCCGGGGACAGTCTGAACGAGCCCACCAATGCCGAGGAAATCGAATTCCAGCGCGCGCTCAAGGCCTATATCAAGGCCAAGCCCGGCTACCTCACCATGTCGGTCGCCCATATCAAGGGCGTCTCGGAAGAGACCACCACCGGGGTCCACCGGCTCTATCAGATCGCCAAGGACGGCAAGCTGCCGTTTCCCGCGATCAACGTCAACGACAGCGTCACCAAATCGAAGTTCGACAACCTCTATGGCTGCAAGGAAAGCCTCGTCGATGCGATCCGCCGCGCCACCGACGTGATGCTGGCCGGCAAGGTCGCCTGCGTCGCCGGGTTCGGCGACGTCGGCAAGGGCTCGGCCGCTTCGCTCCGTCAGGGCGGGGCGCGGGTGATGGTCACCGAAGTCGATCCGATTTGCGCATTGCAGGCGGCGATGGAAGGCTATGAAGTCGTGACGATGGAAGAAGCGGTGACCCGCTGCGACATCTTCGTCACCGCCACCGGCAACGAGGACGTCCTTACCGCCGAGCACATGAAGGCCATGAAGAACATGGCGATCGTCTGCAACATCGGCCATTTCGACAGCGAAATCCAGATTGCCGCGCTCGACAATTACAAGTGGACCGAGGTCAAGCCGGGCACCGATCTGGTCGAATTCCCCGACGGCAAGCAGATCATCGTCCTCGCCAAGGGCCGCCTGGTGAACCTGGGCTGTGGCACCGGCCACCCCAGCTTCGTCATGTCGGCCAGCTTTACCAACCAGGTGCTGGCGCAGATCGAGCTGTTCACCAAGGCCGAGCAGTACAAGAACGAAGTCTATGTCCTGCCCAAACACCTCGACGAAAAGGTTGCGGCGCTGCATCTCGACAAGTTGGGCGTGAAGCTGACGACGCTGAGCAAGAAGCAGGCCGACTACATCGGCGTGCCGCAGACCGGCCCGTTCAAGCCCGATCATTATCGGTATTGAGCCAACCCGGCTTGCCTTAGCTCGCGCCCCCGCATAGCGAAGGCGCGATGCTGCTGTCCCAGACCGTCCTTGTCCTGATCGGCCTGCTGCTGGCGGCATGGACCATCGCCGCGGGCAGGGCGATCCTTGCGGCGCGGGCCAAAGCGCGCCGAGCCGAGGCGGGGCAGCGCCACTCGCGCCGACTGGCGCGGATGGTCGATGAAAGCCCCGCGCTGCCCCTTCTCGTCCGCGCCGACGGGCGGATCGAAGCGCCGCCCAAGCTGGCGGGCTGGCTGGGGCTGGAGGCCGTCCCTCAATTCCTCACCGAACTCGACGCGGGCGAAAAAGGCCTGACCGGCGAGCAATTGGCCGAGCTGGGCGAAGCAGTCCGGCGCACCCAGCGCACCGCGACGCCATTCCGCATGGTCGTAACCCCGCGCGGATCGAAGCGCAGCCTCGCGCTGCGCGGACACCTTGCCGACCCGCAGGTCTCACCCGGCGGGGCCGCGCTGGTCTGGCTGTTCGACTTCAGCGACAGCGAAAGCGAACTCGTCGCGCTGCGCAACGAGGCCGCGCATGCCCGCGCCGATTTCTCCGCGCTGGTTGGGCTGATCGAAGCTGCGCCGATGCCGATGTGGTTTCGCGGCCCCGATGGAACGCTGCGGCTGGTCAACAGCGCCTATGTCCGCGCTGTCGGCGGCGAGAACGCCGAAAGCGTTGTGGCGGCAGGAACCGAACTGGTCGAGTCGGTCGACGGGCTGACCGCTGCTCAAGTCGCCGGACAGGCCGCCGCCAAGCGCCTGCCGATCGAGCGGATGATCGCCGCGACCATCGACGGCCAGCGCCGCGCGCTGCGGGTCAGCGATCTGCCGCTCGGCAGTGAAGGCGTCGCCGGTTACGCGGTCGATGTCGAGGACATGGAAGAGCTGGCGCGCGGCTTCAAGGCGTTCCGCGATGCCCAGCGCTCGATGCTCGACCAGCTTTCCGCAGGGGTCGCGCAGTTCGATGCCAAGCGTCAGCTGACCTTCGCCAACCAGCCATTCCAACGCATTTTCGCGCTGACCCCCGGTGTGATGCTCAATCCGCCGCCGTTCGAGCGGCTGCTCGACATCGCGCGCGATGCGGGGCGTATTCCCGAAGCACGCGACTTTCCGGCGTGGCGGCGCGAGCGCGCGGCATGGTTCGGCGCGAGCGAGGCGCAGGAAGAGGCTTGGACGCTGGCCGATGGCACACATCTGCGGCTCGTCGCGCAACCGATGCCCGATGGCGGGCTGCTGCTGATTGCCGAGGACCGCACCGAGCAGTTGCGCCTCTCCGCCACCCGCGACACGCTGCTGCGTACCCGCACCGCAACCTTCGACAGCCTGTTCGAATCGGTTGCGGTGTTCGGCCCCGATGGCGGGATGCAGCTGTGGAACCGCCGGTTTGCGGCGGACTGGGGCCTCGAAGATACGTTCCTCGATACCCATCCGCACGCCGACGCCTTGCTGGCGCGGATTGCAGCGCGGCTGCAAAAGCCCCCGCAGGCCAAAGCGGTGGGCGATGTCGTGCGCGCCGCGACGCTCGACCGACGCCAGACCGGCGGGCGGGTCGCGCTGGCCGATGGGCGGACGCTCGAATTTGCCGGTGTCCCGCTGCCCGATGGCAATGGCCTGCTCACCGTGCTCGACATCACCGACTCGCAAAAGGCCGAGGATGCTTTGCGCGAGCGCAACGCGGCCTTGATCGAGGCCGATGCGGTCAAGACCCGCTTCCTTGCCAATATGAGCTATGAATTCCGCACGCCATTGACGTCGATCGGCGGATTTGCCGAATTGCTCGAAGCCGGGCTGGGCGGCGAACTGAGCGAGCCCGGCCGCGAATATGTCGCAGCGATCCTCACCTCGGTCGCGCGGCTGGGCGAGCAGATCGAGACTGTGCTCGACCTGTCGCAAAGCGAGGCCGGGATGTTGCCGCTGGCCGACGAGGAGATCGAACTGCTCCCGTTCGTCACCAGGCTGGTCGAAGAGCGCGGCCCCCGCATCCGCGAGGCCGGGCTGACGCTCGATCTGCGCGGTGACAAGGGCACGGGGAAAATCAGGGGCGACCGGCGGCGTCTTGCGCGCGCGATCGGTCATGTGGTTGATAATGCCATTGCAGCCACGCCCGGCGGCGGGCGCATCCTGGTCGAACTGTCGCGTACCAAAAAGCGCGCGCGGATCGTGGTTTCGGACAATGGCGCAGGGATGGATGCGCCGACGCTGGCGCGGGCGCTCGACGGGTTCAAGGTCAGCGCCGATGGCCCAGATGATAAGAGAGGAGCGGTCGAGCGCCGCCAAGGCCTCGGCCTCCCGCTTGCGCGGCAGCTGGTCGAGGCGCATGGCGGCAAGCTGACCTTAATGTCCGAGCCGGGCGAGGGCACCGCCGCGATCATCGAACTGCCTTGAGCGCTTCCCAATGACAATCAATTTACCCGATTTGGCCGCCATGTCAGCCTTCGGTGCGCGGATCGCGGAGCAGCTGCGCCCGGGCGATGTCGTTGCCTTGTCGGGCACTCTCGGAGCGGGCAAGACAACCCTCGCGCGTGGGATCATTGCGGCGCTGGGTCACGACGGCGAGGTCCCATCGCCCAGCTTTGCGATCATCGAACTCTATGAGCCACCGGCAGTTCGCCTGCCGCTGGTCCATGCGGATTTCTATCGCCTGGCCCGGCCGGCGGAGGCCGAAGAGATCGGGCTGGACGACTACCGTGAGGGCGCGGCGCTGGTTGCCGAATGGCCGGAGAACGCGGGCGGCTTCGCGCATGAGCCGGGTTGTCTCGCAATCACGCTGGAAACTGTTGACGCAGGGCGCATAGCGATTGCTCACGCGGGGCCGGATTGGCTAGGGCGGGAGCCATGGAACTAAGCTTACCCATTGGCGTCGAAGCCTTCCTTGCCAGCGCTGGATGGGGCGATGCGGGAATCGCGCCGCTGGCGGGCGACGCCTCGTTCCGCCGCTATTTCCGCGTCCGGCACGGCGAAAAGTCGGCGATGCTGATGGATGCGCCGCCGCCTAATGAAGACCCTGCACCATTCCTGCGCGCCGCCAAATGGCTCGATGCCAACGGGATGCGAGCGCCGCATATTTTCGCTGAGGATGCCGCGCGCGGATTGGTGTTGCTCGAAGACTTCGGCGACGTGCGGATGCGCGACTACCTCGATCAATGGCCGGCCGACGAGCGGGAAATTTACGAGGTGGCAGTCGATGCGCTGATCGAGCTGCACCGGCTCCCCGCCGGGCCGTTCCTCGATTACTCGATGAGCGAATATCAGCGCGAGGCGCGGCTGCTGACCGAATGGTATTGCCCGGCACAGAATCTGACCGTCGATGGTCCCGGCTTCACCCGCGCGTGGCAGCAAGCCTTTGACGGAGTGCTGGCACGGCAGCGCACCGGCGTAACTGTCTTGCGCGATTATCATTCCGAAAACATCATGTTGCTCGGCTCACTTCAGAAGCAAGGTCTGCTCGATTTCCAGGATGCGCTGGTCGGGCACAAGGCCTACGATCTGGTCTCGCTGCTGCAGGACGCGCGGCGCGATGTGTCGCCCGAACTGGAGGCAGCCATGATCGAGCGCTATGTCGCGGCTAGCGGCACAGACCGCGATTTCGCGGCCGACTACGCTCGGCTCGGGGCGCAGCGCAATGCCAAGATCGTCGGCATCTTCGTGCGGCTGTGGAAGCGTGATGGCAAGCCGCGCTACCTCGATCTGATCCCGCGCGTGTGGCAATTGCTCGAGCGCGATCTGGCGCATCCGGCGCTGGAGCCGGTCGCGCGCTGGTTCGATGCCAATATCCCGGCTGGGCTGCGCGCCGCGCATGGGGGCGTATGGGGGGAATGACCGGTCGGACCAATTGCGTGATGATCATGGCCGCCGGGCTCGGAACGCGGATGCTGCCGCTCACCGCGAACAAACCCAAACCGCTGGTCGAAGTCGCCGGAACGACACTGCTGGATCACGTGCTCGACAATTTGCGGCATGCTGGGGTCGGGCGGATCGTGGTCAACGTCCATTACCTCGCCGATCAAGTCGAGGCGCACCTCGCTGCCCATGCCGGTGATTTCGATGTGACAATTTCAGACGAGCGCGCGCTGCTGCGTGATACCGGCGGCGGGCTGGTCCAGGCGCTCGATCTGATTCCCGAAGATCCGTTTTTCTGCGTCAATGCCGACAACTGGTGGACCGAGGACGGCACGCCTGCGCTGGTCCGCATGGCCGAGGCATGGGACGACGCCAGCATGGACGTGCTGATGCTGGTGGTGCCGTTTGCCAAGGCTGGCAACACGTTGGGGCAGGGCGATTTCGATCTCGACGGCGCTGGTCGCCTTTCGCGCAATGGCGAAGCGCGTCCGCGCGGCTATGTCTGGACCGGGGTGCAGATGCTGGCCAAGCGGGCGATCACCGATCCGCCAGGGCAAGTGTTCTCGACCAATTTGTTCTGGGACCGCGCGATTGCCATGGGGCGCTGCCACGGGATCGTCCACCATGGCGACTGGTTCGATGTCGGCTACCCCGCCGCGATCGCGCTGACCGAGGCGCGGATTTCCGGTGGCTGAGCGAACTGGACCTCAAGTCTATTCGATCGCGGCGCACCGCGGCTTTGCCGACGCACTCGTTGCCGGACTGATCCCGCGCTACGCCGATCCCGAGCTGGGGCTGGCGCGGCTGACGCTGCTGCTGCCCAGCCAACGCACCGCCCGGACGGTCACGGAGGCGTTCGTCAGGTTGTCGAGCGGCGGCTTGCTGCTCCCCCGGATGGTTGTCGTGGGCGATCTCGATCTCGACGAAACGCTGGGGCCACTGCTCGATCCGCTGGGCGCGGGGATGGCGATTCCGCCCGCCGCTGACCCGACCCGGCGCTGGCTGCGGCTTGCCGATTTGCTGCGCGAGGTTTTGCAGGATCAGGCCCCGCGCGGTGCGGCATTGTTGCGCCAGGCTTTCGAGGTCGGGCGGACGATGGACCGGCTGCTGGTCGAAGGCGTCGCGCCCGGCGACCTGCTCGAGGAAGCGGTGATCGGTGTGGTCGGCGAGCAAGCCGACCACTGGCGCGCCAGCACCCGCAATTTTGCGCAGGTGCAGGCCTATTGGCTAGCCGATCTCGCTGGGCGTGGTGAAGTCGATCCACCGACCCGGCGCAATCTGCTGTTCGCCTATGCGGCGCGGCGCTGGCAGGAAGCGCCGCCGCAGTTTCCGATTGTCGCGGCGGGGGTGACCAGCGCCTCGCCTGCACTGGCGAACTTGTTGCGGGTGGTGTCCGAGAGCCCGCGCGGCGCGGTGATCCTGCCCGATCTCGATCTCGCGCTCGATCTAGCGGTGTGGGACGCGCTGGGGACTGCGGGTATGCCTGCCGGGCCCGACGATCCGCCCTTCGGCCCGGACGACGCCAGCACCCATCCGCAATACCACCTCAAACTGCTGCTCAATCGCATGGGAGTGAACCGCGACGAGGTGCAGCCGTGGCACCGTGCGGGCATCGCCGCCGCACCGCCCGAGCGCAGCCGCGCAATCTCCAGCCTGTTCCTGCCGCCCGCCGCCAGCGCGAGCTGGGTCGATCTGCCCGCCGAACGCCGCCGCCTGTCGGGCGTGCGACTGATGGAAACCGCGCACCCCGGGGAAGAGGCGCAGGCCATCGCGGTGCTGATCCGCCAGGCGCTGGAAATACCCGAAAAGCGCGTCGCGCTGGTTACGCCCGATCGCGGGCTGGCCGGGCGGGTGGTTGCTCAGCTGCGGCGCTGGGGGATTGTCGCGGACGATACGGCGGGGCTGCCGCTGCCGCAGACCGCTGCGGCGCGTGTCCTGCTGCTGCTCGCCGATATGGCCGCGCAGGATGCGGCCCCGGTCCCGTTGCTGGCGCTGCTGGAGCATCCGCTGGTACGGGCGGGTGAGGGGCGTCCGGCGTGGCTGGAGAACGCTCGCAAGCTCGATCTCAAGCTGCGTGGGCCGCGTCCGGCACCCGGTCTCGCGCCGCTGCGCGAACTGGTCGCGGGGCTGGCCAAGGCCGATGACAAGCTGACCGAGTGGTGGGCGGGGATCGAAGCGATACTTACGCCGCTGCTGGCTCTTCGCGACTCGACCAAACTTGCCGATGCACTCGACCTGCTTGCCGCAGCGGTTGAAAACCTGTGCGGCGAGCCGCTCTGGTCCGGTGCCGATGGTCGCGCCTTGTCTGGCTTCGTTGAGGAATTGCGCGATGCCGCGCGCGAAGTCGGCACATCTGTCGAACCCGCCGATCTGCCCGGCATTTTGCGCGATGCGATGGACCGGGTGGCGGTGCGACCGCCGTGGGGTGGGCATCCGCGCGTCGCGATCTACGGCTTGCTCGAAGCGCGGATGAGCCGCGCCGATCTGGTGATTTGCGGGGCGCTGCATGAGGGGAGCTGGCCCGGTCGCCCGGCCCCCGATGCGCTGCTCCCGCCTGCCGTGTTGCGCGCGCTGGGCGTACCCGGCGGTGAGTTTCGCATAGGTCTGGCAGCGCATGACCTTGCCTCCGCACTCGGCGCACCCGAAGTTGTGCTGAGCTATGCCCGGCGCGATGCCGCAGGTCCGGTGATCCCCTCGCGCTTCGTGCTGCGGGTCAAGGCGCTGCTGGGGGAACTGGCGAAGGATCATGCCGAAACCGAAGCGGTCAGGCTGGCGCGGGCGATCGACGATGCGCCGCCTGCGGCAATCTATCCGCGTCCCGAGCCCAATCCCACCTCGGCGCAGCGCGACGTGCCGATTGCGGTGACCGCGCTCGACCGGCTGCGTGGCGATCCTTTCCAGTTCTATGCCAGCGCGATTATGCAGCTGCGCTCGCTCGATCCGCTCGATGCCGAGCCGAGCGCGGCGTGGAAAGGCACGGCGGTCCACCGCATCCTCGAACGCTGGCACGCGGCGGGGGGGCAGGCGGGCGAATTGCTGGCGATTGCCGAGCAAGAACTCGATGCGATGAGCGCGCACCCGCTGATGCGCGGGCTGTGGCGGCCGCGCTTGCTCAAGGGGCTGGAGTGGATCGATGGCGAGATCGCCCGGCTGCGCGACGCCGAAGGCCGCGCGGTGCTCAAGAGCGAGATCAAGGGCAGCATCACGGTCGATGGCGTGAAAATCCACGGCCGCGCCGACCGGATCGACTTGCTGGAGGGCGAGCGCCTTGCCGTAGTCGACTATAAGACCGGGGCGGCACCTTCCAATCGCATGGTGCAGGAAGGCTTTGCACTCCAGCTCGGCCTGATCGGGATGATCGCGCAGAACGGCGGGTTCGAGGGCGTGACCGGCGAGCCGACGCAGTTCGAATATTGGTCGCTGGCCAAGCACGACAAAAGCCCGACCGGCTTCGGATCGTGCAAGGAGCCGGTGGCAACCGCGCGCAGCAAAGGCTTGCCGCGCGACCAGTTCCTCGAAAAGACCGAAGAGTTCCTGCGCGAAGCCATCGCCCGCTGGATCAAGGGGCGCGAGCCGTTCACCGCGCGGCTCAATCCCGATATTGGCGGCTTCAACGATTACGACCAGCTGATGCGGCTCGATGAATGGCAGGCCCGCGCGCTGCGTGATGAGGATGCGACATGAGCGGGGACGGCAAGGTCTGGCCACTCGCGGGTAATCAGGTTCCGGCGGTCGATCCGCAGGAGACGGTGTGGCTCTCGGCCTCGGCGGGGACCGGCAAGACGCAAGTGCTTTCGGCGCGGGTGCTGCGGCTGTTGCTCCAGCCCGGCATCACGCCCTCGCAACTCCTGTGTCTGACCTTCACCAAGGCCGGCGCGACCGAGATGGCGGCGCGGATCAACGATGTGCTGGCACGCTGGGTGCGGCTGCCCGCCACCCGGCTCGCCACCGACCTGATCGCAATCGGCGCCGATCCGGGAGCCGACACCCAGGCGCGGGCGCGGGCGCTGTTCGCGGCGGTGCTCGATTGCCCGTGCGGGGGGCTGCGGATCGATACGATCCACGCCTTCGCGCAGTGGTTGCTCGCGGCGTTTCCGCATGAGGCGGGCCTTCATCCGGGCGTGCGCGCGATGGAAGACCGCGACCGCGCGTTGTTGCTGCGACAGGTCTTGTCGGAACTGTTGCTGGACGCTGAAAAGCGGGGCGATCACGCGACGCTCGATGCGCTGGCCGCGCTCAGCGTCAAACTCGGTCCCGACGATGTCGAACGCTACCTCCTGCGCTGCGCCGAGGCACGCGAGGCGTGGTTCGGGCCGGGCAGCTGGCAGCCGCCGATGGGCACCAACGTCCGGCGGCTGATCGGGCTGGCGAGCGAAGCGAGCGAAGCCGATCTCGTCCGGCTGTGCAGCGATGCTGCGTTCGATGTCGAAGCGCTGCGGTTATGCCTATCCGCTTATTCCTGCTGGAACGGCAAGAAGGGGCAGGAGGGCCGGGTAATCATTGCTGACTGGCTCGCCGCCGCGCCAGATCGACGCCTTGCTGCATTGCCCGAATTGCACCGCGTTCTGTTCACGCAGAAGGACACAATCAAAGACGTTTCGTCGCTTGAGAAGTTCGAAAGCGACTTCGACCCCGCTGCGCAGGCGGTGCTCGATTGCGTATTGGCCATCCGCGAGTTGCGCGCGCTGTTGGAACTCGCCACATGGCTCACCCCCGCACTCGAACTCGGCCGCAATTTCGCTCTGGCTTGGGCCGATGCCAAGGCCCGCGAGGGTCTGATCGATTTCGACGACCAGATCCGCGCTGCGGCCGAATTGCTGCACAAGTCCGAACTGTCCGAATGGATCCGCTACAAGCTCGATCGGCGCTTCGATCATATCCTGATCGACGAGGCGCAGGATACCAACGCGGCGCAGTGGCGGATCATCGATGCGCTGACCGGCGACTTCTTCGCGGGCGAGGGCGCGCATGGCGACAGACTGCGCACGCTGTTCGTAGTCGGCGATTACAAGCAGGCGATTTTCAGGTTTCAGGGGACCAGCCCGGAGAATTTCGCCAAGGCGCGTGACCGGGTGCGTGAGCTGATGCTGGGCGCGGCGCAGAACGCGCAAATGCTGCGCAGCAATTCGAATGCGCGGACCTTGCAGGAATGGGGTTTGGGTCGGTCGTTCCGCACCGCGCAATCCGTGCTCGATTTCGTCGATCGCGCGATCGGTCAGATTGGCCACGCGGGCTTTGGCCTTGGCGACGCGCCCGAGCCGCACACCGGCGAAGACCGTCCCGGCTATGTCGCGCTGTGGCGACCGGTGGGGGTGCTGCCGGACGAGCAGGACGATCCCGGCGAGGCGAATGACGAGGGCGGCGAAGGCTGGCTCTCGCGCCCCGACCGCCAGCTTGCCGACAAGATCGCGCGACAGGTGCGGCGCTGGATGGACGCTAACAATCCGGGAGGGGGCTTCCCGCTGGTCAAAGGCGGCGCGCGGCGGGCCGGGCCGGGCGATGTCATGGTGCTGGTGCGCAAGCGCAAGGACCTCGCCGGGCTGATCGTCGCGCGGCTTCATGCCAATGGCGTGCCGGTGGCGGGGGTGGACCGGCTGCGGCTGGGCGCGCCGCTGGCGGTGCGCGATCTGGTTGCGGCGCTGCGCTTCGCCGCGCAGCCGCTCGACGATCTCAATCTGGCATCGCTGCTGGTATCGCCGCTGCTGGGTTGGACGCAGGAGCAATTGCTCGAACACGGCTATCGCCCCGAACGGGTGCGGCTGTGGGAGCATCTGCGCCGCACCAGTCACCCGGTGGTCGCCGCGGCGATGGCGCAGTTTAATGCGCTGCTCGCGCTGGCCGATTACGAGCCGCCGCAAGCTTTGCTGCACTGGCTGCTGGTCGGGCCGTGGCAGGGTCGCCGCAAGCTGGTGGCGCGCCTGGGGCGCGAGGCCAACGATCCGATCGACGAACTGCTCAACGCCGCGCACGCCTATGCCAGCGCCGACAGACCAAGCCTTCACGGCTTCCTCCACTGGTTCGACGCGGGCGAGGGCGAGCTCAAGCGCGAGGCCGGCAAGAGCGCCGATCTGGTCCGCGTCATGACCGTCCACGGCGCGAAGGGTTTGCAGGCCCCGATCGTCATCCTGGCGGATGCTGCGGACAATCCGGACACATCGCGCACCGGCGCGCTCGATCTGGACGATCCGGTGGTCATGGCCGGGCAGGACCCGCGCGCCATTCCGCTCCCGCCGCTGCGCAAAGAGGAGAAATTCGGGCGTCTGCGCGAGGCGGAGGAGGCCGCCAAGCGCGCCGACCGCGAGGAGCACTGGCGGCTGCTCTATGTGGCGATGACCCGCGCCGAAGAAGCGCTGTTCATCACCGGGTCGCTCGGCGCGCGCGAGAAGGCTCCCGCGCCGGACAGCTGGTATGCCCGGCTCGAAACGCTGTTCGCGCCCGAGCACTGGGTTGAGGACGATCTGTGGGGTGCGCGGGCCGATCACGGCGAAGTGCCCTCGGTGGTGCCGAGCGATGCCGCTGCCTCGCCGGACTCCGAACGCGCCGAACTTCCCGAATGGCTGACGACCCAATTGGCGGCCGAGCCGCGTCCGCCACGCCCGCTCGCGCCCTCTTCGCTGGCTGAGGATGCGTCGGCCGAGCCACCTTATCCGGCCGGAACCGGCAACGAGGCCGCCCGGCGCGGGGTGCTGATCCATCGCTTGCTCGAGCGGCTGCCCGAAGTTCCGTCCCCCCAGCGCCAACAGGCCGCCACCGCGTGGCTCGACCGCAGCGCCGCCGAACTGTCCCCCGCCGCCCGCGCCGAGCTGGCCGCCAACGCCATCGCGGTGCTCGATCATCCCGACTGGCAGGAGCTGTTCTCGCCCGCCGCTCTGGCCGAAGTGCCGATTGCTGCGCTGGTGGGCGAGCGGGTGATCGCCGGGACCATTGATCGGCTGCTGGTGCTGCCGGACCGTGTGCTGATCGTCGATTTCAAAACCGCGCGCCGCCCGCCGGCCGCGCTGGGCGAGGTGCCGGCGGCAATCCTGCGGCAGATCGCAGCCTACGCCGCCGCGCTCGAAGTTACCTATCCGGGCCGCAGCATCGAAGTCGCGCTGCTCTATACCCAGACGCCGGTGTTGATCGCGATCCCGCCAGAGGTTCTTGCCACTCACAAGCCAGCATTGTCCGCACCCGAGGAAAGCTTTTCACCCTGAGCCGTTGCCATTGTGTGCCCGCGTCCTAGATTGGCTGCAACCCCGAAGGAGTTTCCCGCATGTCCACCATTGCCGTCACCGACGCCAGCTTCGCCGCCGATGTTCTCCAGTCAGACAAGCCCGTGCTCGTCGATTTCTGGGCCGAGTGGTGCGGACCCTGCAAGATGATCGGGCCGAGCCTCGAGGAAATCAGCGAGGAACTGGGCGACCGCGTGACCATCGCCAAGATGGACATCATGGAAAGCACCGACACCCCGGCGCAATATGGCGTGCAGTCGATCCCCTTCATGGTGCTGTTCAAGGACGGCAAGCCGGTCGCCGACAAGCTCGGTGCCGCGCCCAAGAGCCAGCTCAAGAGCTGGCTGGAAAGCGTGCTCTAAAGTCCCGCCAATCGCTCCGCCAGCGCGTCGAACAGTGCCGGGCTGGCGGCACCGATCAATCCCGGCAAATGCGCCTCATCGACCCGGTAAGGGCGGCCGTCGGGTCGCGCGGCTTTGCCGCCTGCCTCATTGAGGAACAACACGCCTGCCGCATGGTCCCACGCGTGGGTGCGCTCGAAGATCGAGACGTCGTTGATGCCTAGCGCGATGCGCGGATATTGCTCGGCAGCGCAGCGCGGAATGTCGACCACATCGTAATGCGGCAGGACGGCATCCTTCACCGCAGCGCGTTTGGCCGGGTCCATGAAGACCAGCGAAATCGCGGCGATGGGGCGCGGCATTCCGGTACCGTGCGCGGTGATGCGCGCACCATCTATCCATGCGCCCAGCCCCCGTTCCGCATGGCACAACCGGCCCGATAGCGGGTCGTAAATCCATCCCGCAATCGTTTCTCCCGCTTCGGCCAAAGCAACCATGACGCCGAACGGGGGCTTGCCCGCGGCAAAATTATTGGTCCCGTCGAGCGGATCGACGATCCAGCACAACGCATCGCCGAGCCGATCGAGCAGCGCCGGATCGGCATGCGCAGCCTCCTCGCCGACGATCGCGGCTTCGGGAAGAAGCCGCGCAAGTCCTTCGCTGAGGATCGCCTCGGCCTCGCTGTCGGCAATCGTCACCACGTCGTCGGTTGCCTTGCTGACGATTTGGTCCGCGTTGAGCTTGCGGTAGCGCGGCAGGATCGCGCGATTTGCGGCGTCCTGCATCAGGGCGTGGATGGCGCTGTTTAGGCCACCCACTCCGTCCATCCTGAGCTTGTCGAAGGATCGCACTGTTCTTCTCAATGGTGAAGTGAAGGACGACCCTTCAACAAGCTCAGGGCAGACTGCTTTGGGGCTGATTAGGAGCGGTAATCGGCGTTGATCGAGATGTAGCCATGGGTCAGATCGCAGGTCCACACCGTGGCGCGGCCTTGGCCCAGCCCGAGATCGACCGCGATGTCGATCTCCTGCCCCTTGAGGTGCGCGGCAACCGGGCCCTCGTCGTAATCGGCGAGCGGTTGCCCCTCGCGCGCCGCCCAGGTGCCGCCGAACCCGATCGACAGCCGGTCGCGATCGGCGGGTTCGCCGGCCTTGCCCACCGCCATGACGACGCGGCCCCAATTGGCGTCCTCCCCGGCGATGGCGGTCTTGACCAGCGGCGAGTTGGCGACGGCGAGACCGATCCGCCGCGCGCTGTCGTCGCTCACCGCGCCAGTCACCTTCACTGCAATGAACTTCTGCGCGCCTTCGCCATCGCGGACCACCAGATGCGCAAGCTGCATGCAGACGTCTTGCAGTGCCGCTGCAAAAGCATCGGCACCGGGGCTGCCGAACGAGGCGAGGGGCGCGTTGCCCGCTTGCCCGGTGGCGAAGGCCAGCACGGTGTCGCTGGTCGAGGTGTCGCTATCGACCGTGATGCAGTTGAAGCTCTGCGCATTGGCGGCGGAGAGCAGCTGCTGGAGGAACGCTGGTTCGACCGCCGCATCGGTGAAGATGTAACCCAGCATCGTCGCCATATCGGGCGCGATCATGCCGCTGCCCTTGATGATTCCGGCGATTGCGATGCGCTTGCCATCGACGATGGCCGAAGCGGTCGCGCCTTTAGAGAAAGTATCGGTAGTTCCGATGGTTGCAGCAGCTTCTTCCCACGAGCAGGGAGCAGAGTTTAGCGCGAGTGCGATCCCGGCGCGCGCCTTGTCCATGGGCAGCGGCACCCCGATCACCCCGGTCGAGGAGACGAAAACCTCGCCGGGATCGCAACCAAGGTGCGCTGAGACCTGCGTCATGATCGCCTCAACCGCCTCGCGTCCGCGATAGCCGGTGAAGGCGTTGGAATTGCCCGCATTGACCACAAGCGCGCGTGCGGTGCCATGTCCGACCTGTAGCCGCCCCAGTTCGACCTCGGACGAGCAGCAGACATTGCGCGTGAAAACCCCCGCCACGGCGGTGCCCTCGGCCAACTCGACATAGGTCAAGTCGCAGCGCCCCCAATCCTTATACCCCGCCCGCGCGATGCGCAGCGTGACTCCCGCGATGGGCGGCATGGCCGGAAACGGACGGGCGAGGGGGGATATGGCAGCGGACATGGCAGGCGCAGTATTTGTGCAAGGGGCAAGGGGCAAGCACTTGTGCTGCGCGCGGTTCGGTTTGGCTATGGACGGTTAACCTCGCCATGCCTATATCGGCGCACCGATGAACCGTTTCATCCTCGCCCTCCTTGCCCTGTTGACGGGCCTTGCTGCGCAGGTTTCG
>JANOOJ010000337.1:0-22406 GCA_031421295.1 Novosphingobium sp. | reverse complement strand
CCGCATCGCGACGCAGGGCGAGATCGACCAGAACAGCGCGAAGTTCTCGCTATCGGACCGCCAGGTGCCGATCCGGGTCAAGCTGCCCGCAAAGTCGCGCCAGAATATCGAGACGATCCGCAACCTGCCGGTGCCCACCGCCACTGGCGGATCGGTGCCGCTCAGTCGGGTCGCCGCGATCACTTTCGGGTCGGGGCCGACGACGATCCAACGCTACAACCAGAGCCGCCGCGTGTTCGTCGGCGCCGATCTCGCCCCGGACGTGGTCAAGGGCGATGCCGACAAGGCGATCAAGGCGCTGCCGATCATGAAGAATCTGCCGCAGGGCGTCTCGAACGAGGCCTACGGGCAGGACCGGTGGCAGCAGGAGATGATCGCCAATTTCTTCATCGCGCTGACTGCGGGGGTGCTGCTGGTATTCTCGGTGCTGGTACTGCTGTACCACCGCTTCGTCTCGCCGCTGGTCAATATGGGTTCGCTGTTCCTGGCCCCGCTGGGCGGGCTGATCGCGCTATTCATCGCCGGGCAGCCGGTCTCGATGCCGGTGTTCATCGGGATCCTGATGCTGTTCGGGATCGTCGCCAAGAACTCGATCCTGCTGATCGACTTTGCGATCGAGGAAATGCAGTCCGGCCGCGACACGCTCGGCTCGATCATGGAAGCCGGGCACAAGCGCGCGCAGCCGATCGTGATGACCACGGTCGCGATGGTGGCAGGCATGATTCCGACCTCGCTCGCGCTGTCGGGCGACAGTTCGTTTCGCCAGCCAATGGGCACGGTGGTGATCGGCGGCCTGATCCTGTCCACGCTGCTGACCCTGCTGATCGTCCCCGCCGGGTTCAGCCTGGCCGACGGCGTTGAGAAGCGGATGGGGCCGTTCCTGCGGCGCAAGTTCCTGACCTATGACCCCGAAGATTCGCGCGAGCCGCATTATCCGGTCGGGAGAGAGCCCGGAGCATTTCCCGCAGAGTGAACCGCGCGGTCACCCGATTGCGCCATATCGCGCGCCGCCCGCCCGTTACGGTCGATCGAGCGCGCCGCATGCGGATGTTCGCAACCGGACTGCTGGTGGCCATGGCGGCGCTGTTTCTCGTCGCCCGCCAGTTTCTCGGGCTTCACCCCGCAGTCGGCTACCTCGTCGCCTTCACCGAGGCGGCGATGGTCGGCGGGCTGGCCGACTGGTTCGCGGTGACCGCGCTGTTCCGCCACCCGCTTGGCATACCGATCCCGCACACCGCGATCATCCCGGAGAACAAGGACCGCATCGCCGACACGATGGCCGCGTTCCTGCGCGAGAATTTCCTGATTCCGCCAGTGGTTGCGCGGCGGCTGCGGACGATGAACATCGCTGCCGCAGCGGGCACCTGGCTTTCCGCACCCGATGGCGAACGCGGCGGCAGGGTTCGCGCCGGGGCGGCGGAGCTGCTCGCGCAGATCCTCGAATCGCTCGATCCCGAACGGCTCGGCAACCAGGTACGCGGCGGATTGGTGCGCCAGCTCGGCAAGCTAGAGATAGCGCCGCTGCTCGGGCAGTTGGTCGAAACAGCGATCGCCGACCGGCGGCATCTGCCGGTGATCGATTCGATCGTTCGCTGGGCCGGACTGACACTCGAAGACAATGAGGACATGGTCCGCGAACTGATCCACCGCCGCGCCAATGCCGTGCTGCGCTGGACCGGGCTCGACGAGAAGCTCGCCAATTCGGTGATCGACGGGCTCTACAAGCTGCTGGCCGAGGTGGTGGTCGATCCCGATCATCCGCTGCGCGCCAAGATCGAGCAGGGCCTCGCCAAATTTGCCAGCGATTTGCGGAGCGACCCGGAACTGCGCGCCAAGGTGGAGCGGCTGAAGGACGATCTACTGGGCAACCCGGCGGTCTCGGCGTGGTGGAACGGGGTGTGGGAACGGCTGCGCACCGGACTGATTGCGCGGCTGCGCGCCCCGAACTCGGGGCTTGGAGGCCAACTCGGCGAGGCGCTGGGCGAGCTCGGGACGACATTGCGCGATGATCCCGCGATGCAATTGCAGATCAACCGCTTCGCCAGGCGCGCGATGGTCGGTGTGGCGACGCGGTATGGCGATCAGATTGTCCGGCTGGTTTCCGAAACCGTCCGGCGCTGGGATGCGCGCACCGTGACCGACCGGATCGAAGGCGCGGTGGGCCGTGACCTCCAGTTCATCCGCATCAACGGCACCTTGGTGGGCGGGCTGGTCGGCGTGGTGATCCATGTCGTAGACCAGCTGCTGTGACCTCCGCGCCGCTGCTGACGACCGAGCGGCTCGAGCTGTGGCAGCCGCAGCCGGGCGATCTCGCCGGGCTCAACGCGATCAACACCGATCCCCGCACCCTGCGATTCCTCGGCAGCGGGACCCCCGGCGAGGCCGACAGCTTCGCCCGGCTGCTGCGCAACGCGGGCAGCTGGTCGCTCTACGGCTATGGCGTTTTCATGGTCCGCCGTCACGGCGAAGCGCGAATTATCGGCACCTGCGGCGTGTTTCACAGCTTCCGCGGCTTCGGTCAGGGCCTGGACAACACCCCCGAAGCCGGCTGGATTGTCCACCCCGAGGAATGGGGCCAGGGCATCGCAGGCGAAGCGATGCGCGCCAGCCTCGCCTGGTTCGATGCCGCGCACGGCAATCGGCGCATCGCCTGCATGATCGAAGAGGGGCATGCGGTGTCCGACCGGCTTGCCGGACGTCTGGGCTTCATCCGTTACGGGCGGCACCAGCCCGAAGGAGATGACAAGGCGGTGGTGTTGTACGAGCGATTCGGCCCGGCGGCCTAGCTTGCGCCCGGTTTGCCGGTCGCGCCGCTATAATGGCGTTATGGTCATTCCTGCCCCCGCCGTTCACACCACTGGCAGTATCGCCCCGCTGCTGCTGGCGGTGCCGCGTCCGCCAGTGCCGAAAGACCGCGCGGGTGAAGTCGCGCTCGAAAGCGCCTGCGACCTTTACCATGCGACCCTCCAGCTTATTTCCGGCAGCAGCGATCCGCCGGGCAAGATCCACGCGCTGCTCGAACCGCTGAGCCGGATGGTGGCACTGCAGAAAAGCCGGACCGGGCAGGAAGATTGCCGGACCCTGGTCGATGATCTGCGCAGCGGCGACCCCGAAGGCGCGCTGGAAGCGTGCCGCCGCATGATCGAGCGTGAGACCGGGCTGCTCCACCGGCGACCGCCGGCGCCGCCAGCGCCAGACTAGGACGTTTCCCTAGGGGTGCCGCAACAGCCCCGGCAACCATGCGGTTCTAGCTTCCCTTGCAACAGGGGAGCCCGATGTCCACGATCACCGATGCCTTGGAAGCCGAAGTCGCCGCGATCCGCGCACTGGCCGCGCGCGATACTGCGCGTAGCCGCGCGGCGGTAGACCGGCATTTCGCGCGGGCCTTGCGGCTGATCGCGCCGCGCATCCGCCACTTCACCCGCGCCTATGGCCTGTTGGATATGGCCGACGATGCCGCGCAGGCCAGCGCCATCGGCCTGCACCGGGCGATTGCCGCCTATGATCCGGCCCGCGCGCGTTTCACCACCTTCGTCAACTGGCAGCTGCGCGGCGAGCTTTCTGCACTGCGCTTCCGGATGCATCCCGAGACACGCGACGGAGCGCGCAGCATCGGCGTTGCTGTGGTCTCGCTCGACGCCATGGCCGATGACACCGAGCCATGGCTGCTGGAGGACCGCGCGGCACTTGAAGCCACCGAGGCGCTCGCCGCCGAAACGATGGCGCGGCGGGCCTGCGGGTCGCTGCTCGACGACTATTTCGGCAATATGCGCAGCCTGGCGCTGCGCCAGATCGAGCGGCGCGCCGCGCCCCGCAGTCCCGCCGCGATCAAGCCCGGCACGGTCGGTCCGCGCGACCTGGCCCGGATCGAAGCGAAGCTTGCAGTGGAGCGGTCGATCGTCAGCGCGCATTTGCTCGGCGAACCAGGGCCGCGCCGCGATGCGAAGCTCACCGCAGAGCAGCAGCGCCAGATCGCCCGCCGCGCATTGCGGGCCATTTCGGCGCGGGTGGAAAACTTGCAGAATTGAGGTTTTGCTTAGGCTGGGTTCGGCTAACGATCACCTGATCCCGATCCGTCGCGCCAGTTATCCGTCTTATCGCCGGGTTGAGTGCCCGACTGCAAGCTCGAACTAATGGGGAGACCTCATGACCAAGCTCAAAATTACCGCGTCTAATTTCAGGATACCCACCGAACTTGGCTAATGTAAAACCACTTCACCGACTTGCCCTCGGCATCGAGCGCCGGACTAAATCGCGCCCGTTGGCTGATCAGGCGACAGGTAAGGTCGGCAAATTCGTCGGGACGGGTGCGAAAAAGAATGCGGCAGCCCACGACCTGGCCGTTGTCCGCCACATCGACTCGAAAGCGAACGTTTCCACTGTGCCCCGCCCTTAGCGCGCCTTGTGGGTAGTCTTTCGTCGTCGCCCAAGTGCCAGGGTTGCCGACCGGAACCGGGCCGGTGCGCAATTTGCCGTCCAGTGCGGGATCGAACCCCCAATGCCTTAGCAGGTCGTCCGTGCAGGCTCGCATCGCCGTCATGGGTTGGCCCATCGGACCCAGCTCCAAACGGAATGGCTGCGAACGGCCTAGCGAAACGGTCAAATCCGAAACCGCCGCTTCGCGCGCCGCAGTCACGGGCGATAATTCGACAGCGCCGATCATAACGGGCAGCTTGCGGGACCGCGCCACCGTCCGCAGCATACTGCGACCGTCGAACGGAGAGTCGCGCAGTGATGTGCTTGAGATCATGGCGATCCGGACCTTGCCGATGTCCGCCATTGTCGCATTACCCCTCCACGATGATCCGACCGGGCCGAACAGCAGGTTGGCGCTCGCGGCCGCGCCAAAACCCGGCAGATGCTCGCCGGAGACTCGCAATTCGAAATCGTCCCCCGGCCGGTAGCGCGTGAACCGAATTCCGACGCGATTCTCCGGGGGTCCGAAATTTGCCGAAAGCTGGCAGGAATCCTCGTCGTAATTCATGACCCACGCACCATTACGTGTGAGTGAACTGGACAACGCCGAGGCCTGGATCGGGGTGACGCAGCTGGCCACGACGGCCAGAGCAAATCCTGACCGAACGAAGTAGCAGTTTGAAATTGTTGACATAGCCTGCAGTTGTAACGGGCGAAGAGCGAATGCCAAGTGGATTGCGAGTGTCGCGACTACAGTTTTCCCGTCAACTCCGGCACCAAGGTGAACAAGTCCCCAACCAACCCGATGTCCGCCACCTGAAAAATCGGCGCGTCTTCGTCCTTGTTGATCGCGATGATCGTTTTGCTGTCCTTCATGCCCGCAAGGTGCTGGATCGCGCCGGAGATGCCGATCGCGATATAGACTTGCGGGGCGACGATCTTGCCGGTCTGGCCGACCTGGTAATCGTTGGGGACGTAGCCCGCATCGACCGCCGCCCGGCTGGCGCCCACGCCTGCCCCGAGCTTGTCGGCCAAAGGTATGATGATCTGCTGGAACGTGTCGGCATCCTTGAGCGCGCGGCCACCCGAGACGATGATCTTGGCGCTGGTCAGTTCGGGGCGCTCGCTTTTGGCGATTTCCGAGCCAACGAAGCTCGAGATGCCAGCCTCACCGGGACCGCTGGCGACCTCGATTGCCGCCGAGCCGCCACTGGTTTCGGCCTTGGCGAAGGCAGTGCCGCGCACGGTGATGACCAGCTTGGCGTCGGAGGATTCGACCGTGGCAATTGCGTTGCCGGCATAGATCGGGCGGGTGAAGGTCTTGGGCCCCTCGACCGAGAGAATGTCCGAGATTTGCATCACATCGAGCAGCGCGGCGACGCGCGGGGCGATGTTCTTGCCGGTGGTGGTGGCAGGCGCGACGAACGCGTCATAACCACCCATCAGCCCTGCGATCAGCGGCGCGACGTTTTCGGCCAGCGCATGGGCATAGGCGGCATCGTCGGCCTTGAGCACTTTGGTCACGCCGGCGATCTGCGCGGCAGCGGCGGCGGCACCGTCACAGTCCGATCCGGCGACCAGCGCCGTCACACTGCCCAGCTGCGCAGCGGCAGTGACGACGGCTAGCGTCGCGTCTTTGACGGCGGAATTATCGTGTTCGACCCAGATCAGCGTGTTCACGAGACGACTCCCATTTCCTTGAGCTTGGCGACCAGCGCATCGACGTCGGGCACCTTGATCCCGGCGCTGCGCACCGGCGGCTCGGTGACCTTCAGCATCTTGAGCCGCGGCGCGGTATCGACGCCGTAATCGCCCGGGGTCTTGGCCGCCATCGGCTTGGACTTGGCCTTCATGATGTTGGGCAGCGAGGCATAGCGCGGCTCGTTGAGACGCAGATCGGTGGTGACGATCGCGGGCAGGGTCAGCTTGACCGTCTCGAGCCCGCCGTCGATCTCGCGTTTCACAACCACGGAATCGCCCTCGACGTGGATTTCGTTGGCGAAGGTGCCTTGCGGGCGCCCCATCAGGGCGGCGACCATCTGGCCGACCTGGTTGCTGTCGTCGTCGATCGCCTGTTTGCCGGTGATGATCAGCCCGGGCTGCTCTTCGTCGGCCACGCCCTTGACGATCTTGGCGACCGCCAGCGGCTCGACTTCATCCTCGCTGAGCACATGGATCGCGCGGTCGGCTCCCATCGCGAGTGCGGTGCGGAGCGTTTCGGCGGCCTTGGCCGGGCCGATCGAAACCGCGATCACCTCGGTAACCACGCCCTTTTCGCGCAAGCGGATCGCCTCTTCGACCGCGATCTCGTCGAACGGGTTCATGCTCATCTTGACGTTGGCGAGATCGACCCCGGTGCCGTCGGATTTGACCCGCGGCTTCACATTATAGTCGATCACCCGCTTGACGCAGACCAAGGCTTTCATCGGTTCGGGCCTTTCCCGTTAAATCAGCGCCACTGCGCCTATCTATCGTTTACGTAAACGTCAACTCGTGGCCTTCGACAAGCTCAGGCTGAGCCTGTCGAAGCACACGCGCAACCTCAAGCCGCCTTGCGGACTTCGGCGACGATTTTGCGCGCTGCATCGCCCAAATCGTTAGCCGAGACGATCGGCAGCCCCGAGTTTGCCAGGATGTCCTTGCCCTGCTGCACATTGGTGCCTTCAAGCCGCACCACCAGCGGGACCGACAAATTCACCTCCTTGGCCGCCGCGACGATGCCGTCGGCGATGATGTCGCATTTCATGATCCCGCCGAAGATGTTGACGAGGATGCCCTTTACCGCCGGGTCCTTGAGGATGATCTTGAACGCCGCAGTGACCTTCTCCTTGCTCGCGCCGCCGCCGACATCGAGGAAGTTGGCGGGAAATTCGCCGTTCAGTTTGATAATGTCCATCGTCGCCATCGCCAGCCCCGCGCCATTGACCATGCAGCCGATGTTGCCGTCGAGCTTGATGTAGGCGAGATCGAACTTCGACGCTTCGATCTCGGCCGGGTCTTCCTCGGTCTCGTCGCGCAGCGCCAGCACCTCGGGGTGGCGGTAGAGTGCGTTGGAATCGAAGCTCATTTTGGCGTCGAGAACCAGCAGCTTGCCATCGCCGGTCTCGGCGAGCGGATTGATCTCGAGCATCTCGCAATCGAGCGCGACGAAGGCGTCGTAGAGCTGCTTGGCGATCACTTGCGCCTGCTTGTTGAGATCGCCCTTGAGCTTCAGCGCAAAAGCCACCGCGCGGCCGTGATGCGGCATGAAGCCTTCGGCTGGATCGACGGTGATGGTGGTGATCCGCTCGGGCGTATCATGCGCCACGTCTTCGATATTCATGCCGCCTTCGGTCGAGACGATCAGCGCGATCCGCCCCGACGCGCGATCGACCACCATCGAGAGGTAGTATTCGCTGCCGATGTCCACCCCGTCGGTCAGGTACAGCCGATTGACCTGCTTGCCCGCAGCGCCGGTCTGGATCGTCACCAGCGTATGTCCAAGCATTTCGCGCGCATGCGCTTCGACTTCCTCGATGCTCTTGGCGAGGCGCACGCCGCCCTTGGCATCGGGGCCGAGTTCCTTGAACTTGCCCTTGCCGCGTCCACCGGCATGGATCTGCGACTTCACGACATAGAGCGGCCCGGGCAGTCGCTGCGCCGCCGCGACGGCCTCTTCGACGGTCAGCGCGGCGAACCCGGCGGGGATCCCGACCCCAAACTTCGCCAGCAGTGCCTTGGCCTGGTATTCGTGAATGTTCATGGCGTGGGTCAATCCTCCTGGGAGACGGCCGCCAGGCCGATTTGTGCCGCCGCCTAAGCACAGCCTACCCGGCTTGAAAAGGGGTGTAGTTGACAGGTTTCAGCCTTAACCGCTTGCTCCGCGAGCGCGTGCCGCACAAGATTGCGGCAATCATGATCGATCGCACGCGCCTTGAAGCCATTGTCCGCGAAGCCGGGCGCATCGCGCTGGCGCGCTGGCCGGGGCATGGCCATGCGCCGCGGGTGTGGGACAAGGACCCGGGCAACCCGGTGTCGGAGGCCGATCTGGCGGTCGACGCCTTCCTCAAGCGCGAGCTCACGGCGCTGCTCCCCGCAGCGGGCTGGCTGTCGGAGGAGACGATCGATGCGCCCGAGCGGCTTGGCCCGGATGGCAAGGGTAGCGGGCTGTTGTGGCTGGTCGATCCGATCGACGGAACCCGCGACTATATCCGCGGGCGCAGCGGCTGGGCGATTTCGGTCGCGCTGGTCAGCGCCGGTCGGCCGCTGTTCGGGATCCTCGATGCCCCGGGGAGAGATCAGTTCTGGATCGCCGAAGCCGGGCGCGGAGCGTGGCGCAACGGGATGGTGCTCACCGCCAGTACGCGCGATACGCTGAGCGGGGCGCGGGTTCCCGCAGATGCCCTGCCGCAGCTCGATACCGATCTTGTGCCGGTCGATCGCCCCAACAGCATCGCGCTGCGGATGGCGATGGTCGCGGCCAATGAGGCCGATCTCGTCGCGACGCTGCGCTGGGGCTATGAATGGGATATCGGCGCCGCCGCGCTGATCGCGCGCGAGGCGGGGGCGACGGTGACCGACGCCTTCGGCGGGCCGCTCAACTACAACAAGCCCGATCCGCGCGCCTTCGGGGTGCTGGTGACCTCGAACGGCATCCACGAAGCGGCGGTCGCGCGGCTGGCCGAGCGGGCGCGGTTGTTGTCGGAGTAATGCGTCGTCCCGGACTTGATCCGGGACCGCTGGCCTCAAGGCGCGAACTTGCGTCGATGAGGCCAGCGGTCCCAGCTTTCGCTGGGACGACGGACCGATCTACTGGCCCGCGCGCGCGGCAGCGACGTCTTCCTGCGTCACGGGGACGATCTTGATTTCGACCCGGCGGTTTTTTGCCCGGCCGTCGGCGGTTTCGTTGCTGGCGACGAACTGCGTCTCGCCGAAGCCCTGGCTGCGGATTCGCGCCGAGGACACCCCGCGCGATGACAGATAGTTCGCCACCGCGCTGGCGCGCTGCTGCGACAGACGCATGTTGAACGCTTCCGACCCGGTCGAATCGGTGAAGCCGTAAACGTCGATCAGGCTGTTGGGATATAGCTTGAGGCTTTCGGCGATCTGGTCGAGCGTGCGCTGGAAGGTCGAGTTGATCGAATAGCTGCCGGTGGCGAAAGTGACGCCTTCGGGCAGGTTGACCAGGATCGCCTGACCGTTGTCGGTCTCGCTGACATCGACCCCCGAACCGGCGGTCTGCTCTCGCAGTTCCTTGATCTGCTGGTCCATCTTGTAGCCGACGATCCCGCCCGCCACGCCGCCAACGCCGGCACCGATGATCCGGCCGGTCTTGCCGCCGATCAATCCGCCGAGCAGTCCACCGGCGAGAACGCCGCCAAGGCCGCCGATAGCGGTGCGCGAAACCTTGCGCTCGCCGGTGTTGGGATCGGTCACGCAGGCCGAGACGGTCAGCAGCGAAACGGCGGCAAAGCTCGCAACGAGCATGCGGGTTCTTGTCATAGTCTATCCCCTTTGGTGGATTTTCGGTCCCGACGCGACGTTTGCCGCAGCGACCTGAACGGCAGGTGGACCATCGCCCTGACAACGAAACTGCGGTTCATGCGTTCCCGCCGGATGATCGCCGCCCGGTTTCCCCTTTCGGCCCAATTCTGCTAGCGATGCGTCCGTGACCCCGTTCCCCTGGACTGACGTCTTCATCATCGCAGGCTTGATCCTGCTCAATGGCCTGTTCGCCATGTCCGAGCTGGCAATCGTCTCGGCGCGCCCCGCACGGCTGCGCGTCGCCGCCGAACGCGGCAGCCGGGGCGCCAAAACCGCGCAGCTGCTGGCGAGCGATCCGGGCAAGTTCCTCTCGACCGTGCAGATCGGCATAACCTTGGTCGGGATCATCGCCGGGGCCTATTCGGGTTCGAGCCTGGGCGGGCCGACCGGCGAGCGGCTGGCCGCGCTGGGCCTCCCGGCGGACTGGGCCCCCGAGGTCGGGTTCGTGCTGGTGATCGCGATCACCACCTATTTCAGCCTGGTGGTGGGCGAGCTGGTCCCCAAGCAGCTTGCACTGCGCGCCGCCGAACCGATCGCGATCATCGCTGCGCCGCCGATGGCAGTCATCGCCCGGGTGACCGCGCCGCTGGTCTGGCTGCTCAATCGCTCGGGCGGGCTGATCCTTCGCCTCGCCGGG
Organism: Novosphingobium sp.; assembly: GCA_031421295.1. Classification (GTDB taxonomy): domain Bacteria; phylum Pseudomonadota; class Alphaproteobacteria; order Sphingomonadales; family Sphingomonadaceae; genus Novosphingobium. Next base: position 11,830 of record JANOOJ010000337.1, on the reverse strand, counting down.
GTGCGCCACAAGGGCGAGCCCGAAGTTACCGCCGAAGAGCTCCACATGATCTTTGCCGAGGCGACGCGTTCGGGCGTGATCGAGGAGGACGAGCGCGCGATCATGTCGGGGATCATGCGGCTGGCCGATCGCCCGGTGCGCGAGGTTATGACGCCGCGGACCGAGCTCGACACCATCGACCAGCGCTCGACCGAGGCCGAGATTCGCAGCATGCTCAAGTCCAGCCCGCATTCGCTGCTGCCGGTCGCCGATGGTTCGCCCGACAACATCGTCGGGGTCATCAAGGTCCGCGATGTCCAGGCGGTGCTGCTCGCCGGGCGCAAGCTCGAGCTGACCAGGCTGATGCGCAAGGCGGAGATCATTCCCGACCAGATCGACGCGATGGACGCGCTGCGGCTGCTCCAGCAGTCGGATGTGTCGATGGCGATGGTTCATGATGAATACGGCCACCTCGAAGGGGTGGTGACCCCAGCCGATCTGCTGTCGGCCATCGTCGGCAATTTCGTCAGTCACCGCGACGATGGCGACGAACCGATGGTGGTCGAACGCGAGGACAAATCCTTGCTGATCGCGGGCGCGCTGCCCGCCGATGCGATGGCCGACCGGCTCGGCATCGAACTGCCCGACGATCGCGATTACGCGACCGCGGCTGGCTTCGCGCTATCGGTGCTCAAGCGCCTGCCGCACGAAGGCGAACACTTCGTGGAACAGGACTGGCGCTTCGAAGTGATCGACATGGACGGCCGCAAGATCGACAAGCTGCTGGTCAGCTGCGTGGTCCCGCGCAAGAGCGAGACAACGGAGGCATAGCTTCTCAAGAAGGAGTTGGCTCACGCAGAGGCGCAGAGGCGCAGAGAGATTGCGCGGGCCGAAGGCCCTTAACTTGCCTCAGCGTTGTTCCAGACCGGACGAACGAATTTTTTTGGCGGCTGCCGCCGCAGGCACGACCTCTCCGCGCCTCTGCGCCTCTGCGTGAGCCAAAAAAGCCCACCTTGCAGCGGGCCCTTTGAACTATTGCACTAAGCATGCCTCAGCCGGGGATCGAAGCCTGTGCCTCGCGCCCGTCGCCCTGTGGCGCGGCGAGGATGTCGCGGGTGACTGCGCCTTTGGCGACGGTGTTGGTGCGCGGATCGCCCACGGTCGAGCGAATGCCGGGAGCCGAGGCACCGGCACGATTGAGCGTGGTCTTTTCGACTTCGCTGCGCGGGGCCGGGCCGCCGAACAGCGCGTCGAGCGCCTGATCCTGCGCGGTGGTCGAAGGGCGCGGCGCGCCGGGGGTGGGCGGGGTCAGCGAGAAATCGGGCGGGACCACCAGCGGGGCCTGACGCTGCACCGCGAATTCATCGGGCCGGTCGCGGTTGAACAGCCCGCCGCCGCCGCAGCCGGAGAGCAACGTAGCCGAACCAAGAGCGGCGAGGATCAGGGTCTTGCGCATGGAATCAAATCTCCGCGGCGTCACTCGCCGGCTGGGTTGCAGGGTTGGCGGGCTTTTCGCGCATCAGGAACGAGCGGGCAAGGATAATCAGGATACCGATGGTGATCGCGGTATCGGCGAGGTTGAAGATCAGGAACGGCCGCCACTCGCCAAAGTGCAGATCGGCGTAATCGACCACGAACCCCAGCCGCGCGCGGTCGGTGATATTGCCCAGCGCCCCGCCGAGCACGAGGCCCAGCGCGGCAATATCGGTCCGGTGCCGCTCGCGCAGCATCCACACGGTGACCACGATGGCGATGGTCGTGGTCAGCGCCACCAGCAGCCAGCGGCCCAAATCCGAATCGGCGGCGAACAGATTGAGGCTGACGCCGTTGTTTTCGGCATAGGTCAGGTTGAAGACCGGCAGCAGCGTAATGCTCTGACCGATCTCGCGCAGCGCGAGCGGCCCGGTCACCAGCCACTTCAGCGCTTGGTCGGCCGCGAAGACCAGCGCGGCAATGCTGAGGCCAAGCGTGTGGTTGCGGGTGAAACTCATGCCGGCCCCTCCCCCCTCGCGGGGGAGGGAAATGCGAGCGGAGCGAGCGAGGGAGAGGGGGCCGCGTCGCACGACCCCTCTCCCTGGCCTGCGGCCTGTCCCTCTCCCGCAAGGGGAGAGGGGTCGCAGAAGTGAATTCGCGTGCCCGTCATGCGCCTGCGTCCATGCCCGCGACGACATTGTCGCAACGTGAACAAAGCGCCCCGTCCTCAGCCACCTCAGGCAGGTGCCGCCAGCAGCGGCCGCATTTGTGGTGGGTGGTGCGGGTGACTTGAACTGAGCCGGGCGCAACTCGGCTTTGATTGGCATCGACACGTTCAACGATCGCAAGTTCAGCAAGTAGCTCGACATCCATTGGCTGCGGGTGGTGCATTTCATGCGCGCGTGCAGCCCACGGATAAGACACGACAGCTTCGAGACTGGAGCGGACGATTTTCTCCCGACGCAGCGGCTCGATGGCCTCAATAATGTCAGAACGTGCCACGTTGTAAGTCTGGAACAGTTCACTGACTGCCGGGTCATGTACGCCGTAGGGCGCGAGCGGCAGCTCTTCCAAGTGAACGCTACCTGCTCCAGGAAATCGCGTCAGCCAGACTTCTTCTGCAGTATAAACAATGACAGGCGCAGCATAGCGCACCAAAGCGTGGAACAGCGTGTCCAGTACTGTGCGGTAGGCCATGCGCTTGGGATTATCTGCCGCATCGCAGTACAAGCAATCCTTGCGGACGTCGAAGAAGTAGGCGCTCAGGTCCTCGTTGCAGAAATCCGTGAGGTCGCGAACGTAGGTGTTAAAATCATACTCGTCGATTGCACTGCGAAGGTTGGTATCGAGATGGAATAGCTGGTTGAGGACATAGCGCTCCAGCTCGGGCATCTCGGCGACTTCCACCCGTTCGGCCTCGCTGAACCCGTCGAGCGCGCCGAGCAAATAGCGGAAGGTATTCCTCAGCTTGCGGTACTGGTCGGCGACGCCCTTGAGGATTTCGTCGCCGATGCGGTGATCCTCGGTGTAATCGACTGACAGCGCCCACAGCCGGATGATGTCCGCGCCGTTGACCTCCATCACCTTGAGCGGATCGATCGTATTGCCGAGCGACTTGGACATTTTCAGGCCCTTGCTGTCCATCGTGAAGCCGTGGGTCAGCACCGCCTTATACGGCGCGCGGCCCCGCGTGGCGCAGCTTTCGAGCAGGCTCGACTGGAACCAGCCGCGGTGCTGGTCGCTGCCTTCGAGGTAGAGATCGGCGGGCCATGAGAGCTCGGGCCAGCGCCCGCTTTCGAGCGTGAAGACATGGGTGCAGCCCGAATCGAACCACACGTCGAGAATATCGGTGACGCGCTCGAAATCCTCGGCGCGGTATTCGTTGCCGAGATATTCCTGCGCGCGCGCATCGGACCAGGCATCGACCCCGTGTTGCTTGACGCCCGCGACGATCCGCGCGTTGACCGCCGGATCGCTCAGATACTGATTGGTGCCCTTCTTGACGAACAGCGTGATCGGCACCCCCCACGCACGCTGGCGGCTGAGCACCCAGTCGGGGCGGCCCTCGACCATGCTGCCGAGCCGGTTGCGGCCCTTCTCAGGGATGAAGCGCGTGGCAGCGATGGCTGACATCGCGGTTTGACGGAGAGTGGCCCCTTGGGCTGGCGTCGGCGCGTGGCCTTCGACAGGCTCAGGCTGAGCGGGGTTTGGATCAGCCCCATTCTCCAACGTCCGCTCACCCTGAGCTTGTCGAAGGGCGCGCGCATCGGGTCCCTCATGCGCCCGGTCCATCGGCACGAACCACTGCGGGGTGCAGCGATAGATCACCTTGGCCTTCGAACGCCACGAATGCGGGTAGCTGTGCTTGTAATCGGCACTCGCCGCGAGCAGCCCGCCCGCCTCGCGCAGGGCCTCGCAGATCGGACCGTCGGGCGCGTTGAATTTGGCGTTGATGACGCTGCCCTGCCCGCCGAGCCAAGCCCAGTCGGCGCGATACTTGCCGTCGGCTTCGACCGCGAAGACCGGCTCGATCCCGGCGGTTTTGCACAGTGCAAAATCGTCCTCGCCGTGATCGGGCGCCATGTGGACGAGGCCCGTGCCGCTCTCGGTGGTGACGAAATCGCCCGGCAGGAACGGGCGCGGGCGGGCGAAGAACTCGCCGAGGTGGTGCATCGGATGGCGCGCGATGGTCCCGACGAGGTCGGAGCCTTTGCCGGACCACTTCTCAATAAAGCGAACGACACCGAACATTTCCTGCCAACGCTTCAGGCAAGACCTTGCAACAAGGTATCGATTTGCTGCCTTAAGATTTGATGGAATCGCTTCAGCGGATTCCTTGCGATGCGGGCGCATTCCACCATATGCGCCGAAGCCCACCAAAACGTACTCAATTTCCGGCCCATAGGCCAAAGCCTGGTTCACCGGGATCGTCCACGGCGTCGTCGTCCAGATCACCGCGTGCGCGCCGACCAGTTCGGCAATCGGCGATTCGACAATCTCAAACGCCACGTCGATCTGCGTCGAGACCACATCCTCATACTCGACCTCGGCCTCAGCCAGTGCGGTCTTTTCGACCGGAGACCACATCACCGGCTTGGCCCCGCGATAGAGCTGACCGCTTTCGGCAAACTTCATCAGTTCGGCAACGATGGTGCCTTCGGCTTCGGAATCCATTGTCAGATAGGGATGGTCCCAGTCACCATTGATCCCGAGCCGCTTGAGCTGTTCGCGCTGGGTATCGACCCAGGCTTGGGCATAGGCGCGGCATTCGGCGCGAAACTCGACTGCTGGAACCTGATCTTTATCCAGCTTCTTCTTGCGGTACTGCTCCTCGACCTTCCACTCGATCGGCAGCCCGTGGCAGTCCCACCCGGGCACATAGGGCGCGTCCTTGCCGAGCAGGCTCTGGGTGCGCACCACCGTGTCCTTGAGGATATGGTTGAGCGCATGGCCGATATGCATATCGCCATTGGCATAGGGCGGGCCATCGTGGAGGATGAACTTCTCGCGGCCCGCGCGCGCGGCGCGGAGCTGCGCGTAAAGATCGGCCTCCTGCCAGCGCGTGAGGATGCCCGGCTCCTTCTGGGGAAGGCCCGCTTTCATGGGGAACTCGGTCTTCGGCAAGAAGACGGTGCTACGGTAATCGCGCGGTTCGGTCATGTCGCCGCGGGCCTTAGCGATGGCGGCCGCGTTGTGCAATTTTTGGCGCACGCAGAGGCGCAGAGGCGCAGAGAGGTTGCGCTCGCGGCGCAGCCGCTTGAAGTTCCGATAGCTCACTCGGGCAAAGCCGGATTAGATTGTGGGCCTTCGGCCGGACGAAACTCCTCTGCGTCTCCGCGCCTCTGCGTGCGCCCAGCCTAATCTTGCCCCGCCAGCAGTGCCCGTGCCCGCTCACAGTCCAGCGCCATCTGGGCGGTCAGGGCAGCGAGGTCGTCGAACTTGGCCTCGGGGCGCAGGAAGTGGTGGAACGCGACTTCGATCTCGTGTCCGTAAAGGTCTTCGTCGAAATCGAAGAAGAACGGCTCGAGCAGTTCCCGGGGCGGATCGAAGCTGGGGCGGATGCCGAGGTTGGCCGCGCCTTTCAGGACACGCCCGTCGGGCAATTTCCCGGTCACCGCATAGATGCCGTAGCGCGGGCGCAGATAGCTGCCGAGCGGGAGGTTGGCGGTGGGATAGCCGATGCTCCGGCCGAGCTTGTCGCCGTGCTGGACCACGCCCCGGATCGCAAAGGGCCGGGTCAGCAGCCGCGCCGCCGTGGCGCAATCGCCCGCCTGCAAGGCTTCGCGGATACGGCTGGAGGAGACCACTTCGCCATCCTCCGCCACCGGGTGGATCACGCTTGCGGTGATCCCGCAGCTCGCCCCAAGCTCGGCCAGTACGGTCACATTGCCGCCGCGCGCTTTGCCGAAAGTGAAGTCCGCGCCGGTCACCACGCCTGCCGCCCCGAGCTGCCGGGCGAGCAATTCGCAAACGAAGTCCGGCGCGGTCATCGCGGCCAATTCAGCGCCGAAATGGAATACCAGCATCGCATCGGCCCCCGCTGCCGCGAACAGTTCCTGCCGCTGGTCGAGCGAGGTCAGCCGGAACGGCGCGGCATCGGGCTTGAAATGGCGCACCGGGTGCGGATCGAAAGTGGCAACGATGGCCGGGCAATTTTTGGCGCGCGCCGCCTCGACCGCCGCGCGGACCACCTGCTGGTGGCCGAGGTGGAACCCGTCGAAATTGCCCAGCGCTATCACCGCGCCGCGCAGGGGCTCGGGCATCGGCTCACGGTGATCGAGGCGCGGAATAGTCATCCGTGCGGAGGGGGAACTGCGACAACGGACGGCGGCGGGGCAGTGGGCGCCAGCGGTAACAGCCCCGCGCGTATCACCCGCAGCGCGTTGCCGCCCATCACCGCGCGGATTTCATCTGGCGTGAATCCCTCGTCCAGCAGCGCCTGCGTCACCTGCACCAGTTGCGAGGTATCGAAGCGTACCGTGGTCGCGCCGTCGTAATCGCTGCCGAGCGCGACTGTTTCGATCCCGACGAGATCACGGACGTGCTTCATCGCCCGCGCCGCAGCGCGCGGATCGGTGGCGCAGACCGCGCCCTCCCAATAGCCGATCCCGATCACCCCGCCGGTGCGCGCAACGCCTTCGATCTCCTCGTCGGTCAGGTTGCGATTGACCTGGCAGGTCGCCTGTACCCCGCCGTGGCTTGAGACGACCGGGCGGCGCACCACCTTGAGCAATTGCGCGACCCCGTCGTGGCTCAGATGGGCGATGTCGATGATCATGCCCTTTTCTTCCATCCGCGCGGCGACTTCGAGGCCGAAGGCGGTGATCCCGCCCTTGCGGATACCGTGCATCGACCCGGCGAGCTCGTTGTCGAAGAAATGCGTCAGCCCCGCCATGCGGAAGCCTGCGGCATAGAGCCGGTCGAGATTGGCGGCCTTGCCCTCAAGGTTGTGCAGGCCCTCGATAGTCAGCATTGCGCCGACTACCCGATCGCCGCTCGCGCGCCGGTCGGTCAGTGCATCGACCAGCCCCGCGCGGTCGATCTTGAGCAGGGCGCGGTCGGACCGCGCCACCGCGCGGTCGAGCTTGGTAGCGTGCCATAGCGAGCGCTCGACCAGCGAGCCCCACGTCCGCAGCGGCTGGAGCTGCGCGATCACCAGCGGCGTGATGTTGTCGGTATCGTCGCCATTGCCGTCGTAATTCTGCCCGCGCGGGGTCTTGGTCACGCTCGAGAACAGTTGCAACGCGACATTGCCCGCTTGCAGCCGCGGCAAATCCTCGTGGCCCCGGCTGGCACTATCGAGCAAATCCCGCTTCCACATCAGCGTGTCGGAATGGAGATCGACGATCTGCAAGGTCGCGTGCAGCGCCTTGGCCTCGGGGCTGACGACCAGCAGCGGCTTGCCGTCGAGCTTGTTCATGTCCGCTTCGAGATAGCCCGGCGCGACGCCAAAAAAGCCGATGGCTGCGACCGCTAGCAGCGTCAGCGGCACCCAGATTCTCTTGCGCATTACCCCTCCCTTGCGCGGCGCAGCGTGACGAAATCGTAGGCCGGTGCGCCGCCCTCGCCGTCATGCGCCGTGCGGGCGACCTCTGTCCATGCCGTGCGATCGAACGCCGGCATCACCGTGTCACCCACCGGCGCGGCGTGGACTTCGGTCAGCTCGATCCGGTCGGCGAGCGGTAGGAACAGGCGGAAAATATCCGCCCCGCCGATCACCGCGACATGCGGCGCATTGGCGAGCCGCAGCGCCTCCTCGACCGAATGCGCGACTTCGGCCCCGTCCTCGGCCCAGTACGGATCGCGGGTCAGCACGATATGACGGCGCCCGGGGAGCAGCCCGGGGAGCGATTCGAAAGTCTTGCGGCCCATCACCATCGGCTGGGTCCCCCCATTTTGCCCCATTGTCAGCGCCTTGAAGTGGCGCAGATCGGCGGGGAGGTGCCATGGCAGCGCCCCCTTGGCCCCGATCACGCCATTATCCGCGACCGCGACCACCAGAAATACTTCGCGCTTCATTTCAGCGTGAGCCGGGTGACATGGCCCATTTTGCGCCCCGGCCTTGCCGCGGCCTTGCCGTAGAGGTGCAAATGATTGGCCGGATCGGACAGGATCGCCGCCCAATCCTCGACCGCGTCGCCGACGATATTGCGCATCTCGGCGCGCTTGGCGGCGAGCGCGGTATCGCCCAGCGGCAACCCGCAGATCGCGCGGATGTGGTTCTCGAACTGGCTGGTGAGCGCGCCTTCGATGCTCCAGTGCCCCGAATTATGCACGCGCGGGGCGATCTCGTTGCAGATCGGCCCAGCGGTCGTGGCGAAGAATTCGAGCGTCAGGACTCCGACGTAATCGAGCGCGGCAGCGACCTCGGCGGCGAGCGCGCGGGCCTCGGCGACTTGCGCCAGCACTGGCGGCGAACCCGGCACGGTCGAGCGGGCGAGGATTCCACCCCGATGGACATTCTCGGCGCTGTCCCAGAACACCAATGTGCCGTCCTGCGCGCGGCACAGGATGACCGAGAATTCGGCGGCGAAGTCCACAAAGCCTTCATAGATCAGCGGCTGCCGGGGAAGCTCGAGCAACTCGGCATCGAGCGCATCGGCGATCCGCCACTGGCCCTTGCCGTCGTACCCGTCGCGCCGGGTCTTGAGGATGCCGGGGGTGCCGACGTTAGCAATGGCAGCGGCAAGATCGGCGGGCGAATCGACCGGGGCGAACGGCGCGGTCCGCCCGCCCAGTCCGGCGATAAAGCGTTTTTCCGCGAGCCGGTCCTGCGCGGTTTCCAGCGCGCGCGGGTGCGGCAGCAGCCTTACATCGCCCAGCGCAACCAGCGGGGCGACGGGGACATTCTCGAACTCATAGGTCACCACCGCGCAATCGGCGGAGAAGCGCGCCATCGCTTCGGCATCGTCCCATGCCGCGCAGGTAAAGGCGGCGCAGACTTCGGCGGCGATGCTGTCTCGCTCGGGCGAATAGATGTGGCAGCGATAGCCGAGCTGCGCTGCGGCAAGCGCGAGCATCCGCCCCAGCTGCCCGCCGCCGAGAATGCCGATGGTTTCGCCCGGTGGGATAATGCGCGGGATCATGGCGCGGGGCTAGCGGGGCGCGTGGCCTTCGACAAGCTCAGGCTGAGCGGGTGTTGAATGTAACCCTTCCCCCGTTCGTCCTGAGCCTGTCGAAGCACGCGCACGAACCCCACCTCACGCAGGACGCTCCGCCACACCCGCCGATTGCGCGGCGCGGTAAGCCTTGAGTCGCTCGGCCAGCGCCGGATCGCCGAGGCTGAGGATCGCCGCAGCCAGCAGTCCGGCATTGGTCGCCCCCGCCTCGCCGATGGCCAAAGTGCCGACCGGAATGCCGGCGGGCATCTGGACGATCGAAAGCAGGCTATCCTGGCCCGACAGCGCCTTGGACTGCACCGGCACGCCCAGCACCGGGAGATGCGTCATGCTCGCGACCATCCCCGGCAGATGCGCCGCGCCGCCCGCGCCGGCGATGATCACCTTGAAGCCCTCGTCCGCCGCGCCTTGCGCGAACTCGACCAGCCGCTGCGGGGTGCGATGCGCCGAAACGATCCGCGCGTCATAGGCGACAGCGAGCTTGTCGAGCGCGTCTGCGGCGCATTGCATCGTCGCCCAGTCGGACTGGCTGCCCATGACAATGGCTACGGGAGCGGTCATATTCAGCGCTCCGCCAGATAGTAGCGCTCGACCGCATTGAGCTGCTCGTCGAGCTCATAGACGATCGGCTGGCCGGTCGGGATTTCGAGCCCGGTGATGGCGTCGTCCGAGATGCCCGACTGATGCTTGACCAGCGCGCGCAGCGAATTGCCATGCGCGGCGACCAGCACGGTCTCGCCTGTCCGCAGTGCCGGGACAATCGCGGCCTCGTAGTAGGGCAAGACCCGGGCGATCGTGTCCTTGAGGCTCTCGGTCGAGGGGATAGCAATCCCGGAATAACGCGGGTCGTGCGCCAGATCGAACTCGCTACCCGCTTCGAGCACCGGCGGCGGAATATCGAAGCTGCGCCGCCAGATCTTGACCTGGTCGTCGCCGTGGCGGGCCGCAGTCTCGGCCTTGTTCAGCCCGGTCAGCCCGCCATAATGCCGCTCGTTGAGCCGCCAGTCCTTGGTTTCGGGGATCCACGACCGGCCCATCGCCTCGAGTGCGAAATGCAACGTGCGGATCGCGCGGGTCTGAACCGAGGTGAAAGCCACCGTCGGAAGCATCCCCTTGTCGGCCATGAGCTTCCCGGCGGCGCGCGCCTCCTCCTCGCCCTTGGGCGTGAGGTCGACGTCCCACCAGCCGGTGAAGCGGTTTTCAAGGTTCCACTGGCTCTGGCCGTGACGGACGAGAATGAGGCGTGGCAAGTCGAACCGCTCCATACGCTTGGGAGCACTGGCCCCTGTCGGTTCGGCCCCTAGCTTTTCAAGGGTTCTTTGGGAAGGGCGGGCGCATCCTCCGCCGACAATGCCCGCGCCTGCGCCTTGCGGCGATGCAGGTTCTCGCGGAGTTTCTCCGCAAGGCGTTGTTCTTTGGTGGGAGGCGGCGCTTTTTCAGTCATCGTTTAGACCTGCCGCGCTATCAGGGTCTTGCTTGACAAAGCAAGGGGGCGTGGCCAATAGCGCGCCCCTGCCCGGACCGGCCCTTGCGGCGCGATCGGGCGTATCCGAATGGTTGGCTGCTGTAGCTCAGTGGTAGAGCGCATCCTTGGTAAGGCTGAGGTCGGGAGTTCAATCCTCCCCAGCAGCACCATTCGGTTCCTTCATGCCAGAAGGTCCGCCCATTCGGGATGGCGCTCGAACGCGGCGGCGACATAGCTGCAGTGCGGCGCGATTTTGAAGCCTTGCACCCGCGCATCGGCGACCAGCGCCTCGACCAGCCGCGCGGCGACCCCGCGTCCGCCAATTTCGCCGGGCACCAGCGTGTGCTCTGCGACGCGGGCGTCGCCGCGCCTGATCCAGGTCAGCCGCCCGATGTGCTGGCTGCCCGCGATCTCGGCCCGATACTCGCCGGCGCTGCCGGACTCTTGGCGGGTGATGGTGACTTGATCCATGCCGGGCGATCCCTTCGCTGCTTGACGCTGAACGCGCCCCTCAGCATGGGGTTCCGATGCAGTTCCTGTCCGACAATGCCGCCGCCGTCCACCCTGCCGTGTGGGCCGCGATGCAGGCCGCCGACGCGCCCGATGCGCCCTATGACAACGATGCGCTGTCGCTGGCGCTCGACGAGCGCTTTTCGGTTCTGTTCGGGCGCGAGTGCGTTGCTCTGTGGGCAGCGACCGGGACGGCGGCCAACTGCCTTGCGCTGGCAACGCTGGTCGCGCCACATGGCGGGGTGGTGTGCCACCGCGAAGCGCATATCGAGGTGGACGAATGCGGCGCACCGGGCTTTTTCACCCATGGGGCCAAGCTGATGCTCGCCGAAGGGGTGGGTGCCAAGCTCACCCCACAGGCGGTCGAGGCGGTGGTCGCGCCGATCCGCGACGATGTCCACCAGGTCCAGCCGCACGCGCTTTCGCTCACCCAGGCGAGCGAATACGGGCTGGTCTATACCCCCGCCGAACTCGCCGCTCTGGTCGCCCATGCCCGGGCGCGCGGGCTGGGCCTCCATGTCGATGGCGCGCGCTTTGCCAATGCGGTCGCGCATCTGGACTGCACCCCTCGCGAAGCCTGCGGCGAAGTCGATGCGCTGAGCTTCGGCTGCATCAAGAACGGCGGAATGAGCGCGGACGCGGTGGTGTTCTTCGATCCCGCGCTGGCCGACGTCGCCCGCTATCGCCGCAAACGGGCAGGGCATCTGCAATCGAAGGGCCGGTTCCTCGCCGCGCAGTTGCTGGCGCTGCTGGCGGGCGATCTGTGGCTGGCCAATGCCCGGGC
>JANOOJ010000336.1:0-5550 GCA_031421295.1 Novosphingobium sp. | reverse complement strand
CATTTAATTCCCGATTCTTTTACCTCAACGGCAGCCTATCTGAAGGAAATTAAAGAAAAAAGTAAGTATCGGAGCGACATCTCTGCATGCATTCAAAATTCATCGAAAAGAGCTAAAAACCCCCTTATTTTTTGGCCACCGCGGGGGCCGGCCCCCATTTGTTTTTTCCGCCGGGGGGGGGGGGGTTTGGGCTACAAAACGTTCGCCCCGGGGCCTTGCCCCCCCCCCGGGGGGGGGGGGGGGTGGGGGGGGGGGCCCTCGACGCTGGCGAAGACGCTCGACATTCGCCTCGCTCCCCCACCCCCGACCCCTCCCCGCCGGGGAGGGGCGCACCGGGAAAGCGAAGCCGCTCGCAGTGTCAAAGGGGTTTGCAAACGAGATTTGCAAAGTGGGGGGCGCTCTGCTAGCGGGCCGCTTCGCTTCGGCATAGCCGCGCGGTGTGGACGCATAGCTCAGTTGGTAGAGCAGCTGACTCTTAATCAGCGGGTCCTAGGTTCGAGCCCTAGTGCGTCCACCATTTTTAGCTTGCAAGGCAGATTGTCGGTTTAGCGATCTCGTGATCGGTCAAACGTAGTTTCGACCTCACCATTCCTTATGCGCAGGCCGATGGATTTGGGCGCGGGTTTCCCAAAGTGTTCGACAATGAACTTCACAGGCGGAGCTTGTCGGGAAAAAACGAAGTGCTGTGCATTGCCCAGCGCGATCCGGTTCATTCTTGCCACGCCGCGATTGTTTGCTCGCATGATGAAGCAGCTGTGCGGTGCCGAATCGGCTACGGGTAGGACCTCTAACGCCATGGTTGGCGTAAGTGGCGCATGAATGTCGAACGGTAGCGGTCCAGGTCGCCAAGGCTCGTCAGCACTAATTCCGGCGTCGCCAAAAAGCAGCTCATTGCGACCCTCGACTAGCAGCAGACCGATGTGCGCGCGCGAAATTCGTTCGCGATAAATCTCGAAAACGTTGAGCATATTGTCGAGCGCAATGGTTTGAATTGCCGCATCACGTGGCACGCCCGACGGGAGGGGTGTTTCGTGCTGGTCATGAAATCGGGCTAGTTTTGCTAAATAGCGAGGGTTTCGGACAAGCAGCGCGGCCAGATACTTGTCGATCGCGTCACGGTGCCCAGGTGTGAGTATCATCTGCTCAACCTTGGTCGGCACGACAAATCCTAACTCGCGAAGTTCTTGCTCCTTATCACGCCGCCTTGCAGGCAGTGGTGAAACCTCGATCCCTGTCATTTTCGCCAGTCGTTCGAGCGCCTTGACGAAGGGGCCCTCAATCATTTTCGAGAACCAGTGTTCTATCGACAGGTCTTTTTCGTTCGAAAAACCGTAGCGAGTGTATAATTCACCCTCCACTCCGATCTTCGACGGAGGCGCGCGGAACGATGTTCCGTCCGCTCTGGTCACGCTGATAAGGCCGTCACTGTCTGTCCAGTGGCCGGACTGCAACTGCGGCCACCAATGATGACGCTTTGGATTAGTCACAAGTTTCCATCCGCGTCTATCTGAAGACCGTCAACCATTGTTCACCGTCACCGCCCGCTGTTCATCCAGCGCCATTGTCAGCAACAGCGGCTCACCCCGTTGCAGCTCCACGAAATCCTCGCGCCCCTCCAACGCATGCCACCCAATCGCAATCAAACTCTGCGCGATCGAGCCGCCCAGGGTGGTGCCGGGGCCGGGGACGATCAGCACTTCGGGGGCGAATTCGCGCACCGCCGTCTGGATCGCCCGGGCGAAGTCGTAGGGCCGGGTGACCTGCGCGCCGAGGGTGTAATCGCGCAGCGCCGCGGCATTGCTTTCCCACGGGCGCCAGATGTGACCGCGGCCATCGATCAGCGGGATTTTCGGGGCAGCGAACAATTCTTGCGGCAGTGCGGCCTGGCCGGCCTGCGCGACCGGGGCTTGGAGCGCGGTGTGGAACGCGGCGTGCTGGGGCAGGCGCATCGGATAGCGGACCCCGCTCGGCATAGGGCGCGGGGGCAGGGCGGCTTCGAGCGCGGCGAGCCCGGCGTCGTTGCCCGCCAGCGCGAAGAGGCCACCCAGATCGATCGACAGCGCCGCCTCGCAGCCGGGCAGCGCATCCACCCGCGCCAGCTCGGCCAGCACTGCCGTGCGCAGCGCAAGATCGGGGCGCCATTCGGCATCGCTTACCGGATAGAGCAGCTGGCCGCCGATCAGATGCTCGTGCATCAGCGTGCCCATCGTGTTGACCACGTGCAGCCCGTCCAGCATCGAGGTCGCTCCGGCGCAGGCCAGCGCGATGTACCATCCCATCGAGTTGCCGGTGACCGCGACGACATCGAACGCCTCGCGGTCGATATCGAGGAAATCGCCATAGGCGCTGGCGAAGATCAGCGCCGCGGCATTGTCACCGCGTGTATGCGCCGAGGGTGAGAACCGCTCCGCCCCGTCGAGTTCGCTGACGGTCGGCTGGCCCTGCGCGCGGCGATAGGCGTCGATTTTGGCTAGGAACTCGGTCTTGGCGGCGTGATGCCGCCCGACAGAGCCCAGCTCGGCCTTGTTGTAGGTCCCGCGCCCCGGGCAGACGACGACCGCGCGGCGCTTCACTGGGTCGCCTCCAGCGCGGCGGCGACGATGCTCGTCACGCTCGGCAGCGTCGCGGCATAGGCGGGGCCGGTGGGGATGAAGCAGTCGGTCGCGGCGATCCGGCGGGCGATCTTGCCCGCGCGCTCGGCGAACAGCGCCAGCAGCGCTTCGCTCTGCGAGCCGGTGACGCGGCATTCGTCGACCACCAGCACTGCGGCGCAGTCCTCGACCGCCGCGAGCACCGCATCCTCGGCGAGCGGGGCGAGCCAGCGCAGATCGACGATCCGCGCGTCGATCCCGTGATCGTCGCGCAGCACTTTGACCGCCTGGTGCGACAGGTAAGCGCCGTTACCATAGGTGACGATGGCGAGATCGCGCCCTTCGCCCGCGATCCCGACTTCGCCAAGCGGTGCGCGGACCCCGGCTTCGGGATAGGCGAAGGACCACAGCCCGTCCTTCTCGGCATGGAGATCGCGGGTCATGTAGAGCGCGATCGGCTCGACCATCACGACGATGCGCTGCTCCTCGCGCGCCAGCCGCACTGCCTCGCGCAGCATCGCCGCCGCGTCCGCGCCGTTGGAGGGGACGCCGATGACGATGCCCGGAATGTCGCGCAGCACGGCGAGGCTGTTGTCGTTGTGGAAATGCCCGCCGAAGCCCTTTTGATAACCCAGTCCGGCGATCCGCAGCACCATCGGGTTGGCGAACTGGCCGTCGGAGAAGAACGAGAGCGTCGCCGCCTCGCCGCGCAGCTGGTCCTCGGCGTTGTGGAGATAGGCGAGGAACTGGATCTCGGGGATCGGGATAAATCCATTATGCGCCATGCCGATCGCGAGACCGAGGATCGATTGCTCATCGAGCAGCGTGTTGATCACCCGCCCCGGGCCGAAGCGCGCATGGAGCCGCTGGGTCACGCCATAGACCCCGCCCTTGGGGCCGATGTCCTCACCCGCCAGCACGATCTCGGGATGATCGAGCATCAGATCGGTCAGCGCCCAGTTGATCAGCTTGGCCATGTGCTGGGGGTATCGAGCGCCTTGGCTTCGGCCCCGAAGGCGGCAGAGCGGATCGCGGCGGAGGGTCCGTTGGTCGGTTGGCACACGCGCGGCGGGGGGATCAGCGAAGCGACGACCTGGGCAGCGTTCTCCAGCTTGGGGCGCCGGGCGACTTCATGCGAAACCGCCTCGCACTGTGCGCCGGTGCTTTCATAGAGTTCGATGACATCCGCAGGCGAAAGCACCCCTTCCTCGATCAGGATCGCAGCCGAGCGCAACAACGGATCGCCCGCTTCGGTGGCGGCGATCTCCTGTTTGGAGAGGTATGTCGCCTCGACGTCCGAACCGGCGTGGCCGAACAGGCGGACGGTCTTTAGATGGAGGAACGCCGGTTTGCGGCGGCGGCGGACGAAGTCCTCGACCTGCCGCGCGACCGCGTAGGTTTCGGCGAAATCCAGGCCGTCGGCGGTGAAGTATTCGAGCCCCACGCGGCCCTGCATGCTCGCCGCCACCCAATCGCGCGGGGTGCGGGTCGAGATACCGATGCCGTTGTCCTCGCAGACGAACACCAGCGGCAGCGGGGTGCCCTGATAGGCGGTCCAGCCCGCAGTGTTGAGCGCGCCCTGCGCGGTCGAATGGTTGAGCGAAGCATCGCCGAACGAGGTTATGATGATCCCGTCGTCGGCCAAAACCCGGTGCTCGGGCGGGTTGCGGCGCGCGAGTTCGACCGAAAACGCCGCGCCGACGGCCTTGGGCAGATGCGAAGCGATGGTCGAGGTCTGCGGCGGGACATGGAGCGCCTTCGAGCCCAGCACCTTGTGCCGCCCGCCCGAAACCGGATCGTCGCTCGATGCCCCGAACGCGAGCAGGAAATCCCAGATCGGCGTCTGTCCCGGCGCCTGGTTCATGCGGCTCAGCAGGAACCCCGCATCGCGGTAATGCAGGAACGCCATGTCGTCGGGCCGGAACGCGGCGGCGACCGCGGCCATGCCTTCGTGGCCCGACGAACCGATGGTGTAGAATCCCTCCTTGCGCGCCTGCATCCGCCGCGCCGCGAGATCGAGTGCGCGCGATTGCACCTGCGCGCGGAACAGCGCGATGGCGGCTGCGGGGGCGAGATTCGCCTCGGCGAGCGAATAACGCCGCGGCCACTGCGGGAGATCGCGCGCGGCGATGCGGGTGATGAAATTGCGGCTGAGCGCTTCGGCCTGATCCATTCCAGCCCCTTAGCGGGCCGTGTATCTCGGCGCTAGCCAGCGAGGGTTCGCTTCGATACCTTGCGCAGCGGCGCTGGGGGGACATCGTGGATCGGCCGCAAGCACGAAGCATCATCGACCGGGGCGAACTCGCGCTGCTGCGCGATGCATTCGGCTGCGATGATTCGCTCGCGATGACCATCGCCGGGCTGGGCCGCGTGGACAATTACACGCGCGGCCAGCGGCTCTATCCGGTGTCCGAGACCGAGCTGACCACGATCCTGCTTGCGGGCCATGCCGTCGAAATTGCCTATGGCCGCGATGGCACTGCGGTTGTCCTGTGCACCATTGCGCCGGGCGAACTGTTCGGCAGCCTGCTGGCGGCGGGAGCCGACGAGGCGGGCGCGATCGTCGAAGCGGGTGAAACGGCGCGCGGGCGGCAGTTTGCCGGTGCCACGATCCTGCGCCTGATGGAAAGTTACAATTGCGTGGCTATGGCGGTGACCCGGCAACTCGCCGCGCGGCTTGGCCTGATGCGGCGGCGGATGGTCGAGACCGTGCTGCTATCCGCCAGCGGGCGGATTTGCGCCGAACTCGATCGCCGGGCGCGCGCCATGCCCGATCAGACGATCCGCCCGGTGCCGGTCTTTTCCGAATTGGCAACTCTGGTGCAATCGACCCGCGAGACGGTTTCGCGGACGATCTCGCTGCTCGAAAAGCGCGGTGTCCTGATGCGCGAGGATGGGGGCTTGCGCGTGGTCGCACCGCACCGGCTAGCGGAGATGATCCTCTAAGGTCTGTGGACAT
>JANOOJ010000335.1:0-7090 GCA_031421295.1 Novosphingobium sp. | reverse complement strand
CTCGATCCGGTCGAGCACTGCGGGACGCAGCAAGCCGCGGACCGGCGCGGGCTGAACCAAAGTGCTGCTATCCATCGCTGCCCCGCATCGCTATTGCCCGCGCAGCCTTCGCATGAGGCCGGTTAAAATCCCGTTGCCGGGCAGCCATCGGAAGGAGCATGCCGCGATGACCACGCCTCGCCGCCGCTCGCTCCACGATCACCCCAGCCACTTCCTCGCCATTGCCCAGAAGCTGGTCAACGACGGGAAGGGTGCGGCCGCGCTCGAAATGGTGCGCAAGGCGCGCGCCGAGCGGCCCGACGACCGGCTGATGGATGCCATCACCCAGATGGTCATGACCGGCGGGGTACCGAACTTCCACGATTCGATGCTGCGCGATTCGGCGCGCAATGCCGCCTATGCGCAGGCCATCGCGGCGGCGGCACCGGGCAGGCGCGTGCTCGACATCGGCACCGGTTCGGGGCTGCTGGCGATGATGGCGGCGCGCGCCGGGGCGAGCCATGTCTATGCCTGCGAGGCCAATCCGATGCTGGCCGCCACCGCGCGCGAGATCGTTGCCGCCAATGGCCTCACCGACAAGGTGACGGTGTTCCCCGTTCATTCGGGCAAGCTCGAGCGGGAGCGTGACCTCGGCGGCGGGGCCGAGCTGATCGTCTCCGAAATCTTTTCCGACAATCTGCTGGGCGAAGGGGTGCTGCCCGCGCTGCGCCATGCCCGGGCCGAGCTCTGCGTGCCCGACCCGCTGGTGCTGCCCCCCGCCGCGACCATCCGCGTCGCGCTGGTCGACCAGCCCAAAGAGCGGCAGACGATCGGCGAGGTCGAAGGCTTCGACCTTTCGGCCTTCAACCGCCACGTCAAACAGGTTCACAAGTTCAAGCCGATGACGCAGCGCCTCGCGCTGCGCAGCGAGCCCGCCGATCTGTTCGCGTTCGATTTCACCGCTGACACGCCGGTGCCGGGACGCGCGCGGGTCCGGGTCAGGTCGCACGGCGGGCGGATCAGCGGCGTGGTCCAGTGGCTGCGGCTGACGATCGCGCCGGGCCTCATTTACGAAAACGCCCCGGGCAGCGCTGCCAGCCTGCACTGGGTGCTGCGCTACATCCCGCTTGACCGCCCGCGCGAGTCAGCGGAGGGCGAGGAGATCGCGATCGACGGCTGGCACAGCCTCAACCAGCTCGCGATCTGGGCCGAGACCTGACTCACCCGCCTTGACATTCGCAGGGTTTGCCGCCATTGGCCCGCCCCGACCGGTGGACTAACCTCCGCCGATCATCCGTCCGAGACAGTTGGTGCACGGGATTCTCCCGCGCTTAATTTCCAGCCTAGACGGGGACAGAGAAATTTCGCCGCGCTCCTCGTGGGTGCTGCTTTGGCGTTACCATACGCCCTCCTTCCCCTCTCAACGGACTCGCCCATGCGGTGCTTCGGCAACGCGTGGACTTCCCTCGCTTGTTTGCGGGGGCAAACGCAGCCCGGCCGCGTGGATTTTCCATGCGGTCACCAGTGAAGGAGTTAGCATGGATCGTTCGCAGAAAGCCGCTGCGGTCGCCGAGCTTAGCGACAACTTCAACGAGGTTGGCGTGGTGGTTGTCACCCGCAATCTCGGCATGACGGTGGCCCAGTCCACCGCCCTGCGCGTGAAGATGCGCGATGCCGGTGCATCGTTCAAGGTTTCCAAGAACTCGCTTGCCAGGCTGGCCATCGCCAACACGGACTATGCCGGGATCGGTGATCTGTTCACCGGCCCAGTGGCGCTGGCGACTTCGGTCGATCCGGTCGCCGCGGCAAAGATCGCCGTGGAATTCGCCAAGACCAACGACAAGTTGGAAATCGTTGGCGGCGCGATGGGTGCGCTGGTTCTGAACGCGGACGGGATCAAGGCGCTTGCCGCGTTGCCGTCGCTCGACGAACTGCGCGCCAAGCATATCGGCCTCGTCCAGGCACCCGCGACCAAGCTCGCCCAGCTTGTCGTGGCGCCCGCCGGCAAGCTCGCCCGCGTCTTTGGAGCCTATGCCACCAAGGAAGCCGCATAAGACTTTTCGGATTGAATTTTGCCGGAAATTCCCGGCGTCCAAGCATTGTATGGAGTGAACATCATGGCCGATATTGCCAAGCTGGTTGAAGACCTTTCGAAGCTGACCGTCCTCGAGGCGGCCGATCTTGCCAAGGCGCTCGAAGAAGCGTGGGGCGTTTCCGCTGCTGCCGCCGTTGCGGCTCCTGCCGCTGGTGGCGGCGGCGCTGCTGCCGAGGCCGTCGAAGAGAAGACCGAGTTCGACGTGATCCTGACCGGCGACGGCGGCAAGAAGATCCAGGTCATCAAGGAAGTCCGCGCGATCACGCAGCTCGGCCTGACCGAAGCCAAGACCCTCGTTGAGAGCGCCCCCAAGGCGATCAAGGAAGGCGTCAACAAGGCCGAAGCCGAAGAGATCAAGGCCAAGGTCGAAGCGGCCGGCGGCACGGTTGAAATCAAGTGACGCAAGCGTTGGCGCGGGCATAGCCCGCGCCTTTACGCCTTGCGTCATCCTGAACTTGTTTCAGGATCCATCACAAGTTTCGCGGGTGTCTTGAAGCATTCGCGGATGGAAGGGCGGTACGGGGCAACTCGTGCCGCCTTTTTCGTTTTGGGGTGGTAGCAACCATCAGAAAACCGTAAATTTGCTGAATTCGGATTTACGATTTGGCTGGCAAGCTATAGCGTCTAGCGTGGGGGATTCATATGCCGTGGACGACAAAAATCAAACAACTGTCTACCACGGCTAACGTGGGCTACACTAATACTGATCCTAAAGTATTTGGACGCTCGCCACAGATTGAGGCGATTAGTTTTTCACCTCACGAACTCTACGGGGCGGCAGCCCGGTGCAGCCATATGCAGCGGATTAACCCTAGCATTGCCACACCAGAATCCGAGATGATCGCAAAACTTATCGAACCGCACGTAGACAATGTTGGTGACGACTTTGCCATTCTCGCCTCAGCAGACTCATTCAAGGATTATGTGAAATCCTATTTTGCGGGAACTGTTGCAACGGGCCTTGCCTATCTTGCCATGACCAACGACGGTTATGTTTGGGCGGACCATTTTGAGAATGTCGGTGGCGGTAATCCGGCATACAAGCGGAAGCCCGATTTCGTGTTCAGCGGAATCGGTACGGGCGTCGCGCTAATGGAAGCAAAGGGCTCGCGCTCCGGTTTGCTCTCTGGATTCGATAGCGTCGTGGCTGATGGTTACACAGGCCAAGTGGAACCGCATCTCGGACGCCTTGTTGGCAATGCGATGGCAACTCATGGCTACTGCATCGGCTCCTGGATTAAATCGACAAAACAGGCGGAACTTCGAATTCATCATACCCGGACACACTCCTCTCAAAACAGCACAGGCGGTTTCGACGCCCCTTCGAGTGTCGATATTCAACGGCATAATTTTGCCACCGCTTTCACTCTGGCGCACAGTATGCAACTGGGCAAAGATCTTCGGCGCGGACGGAGTCGTACTCGCGAAATCATTTTTCTGCGCACGGAATGGCTCGGACGGCATTGGCTGTCGGGCCTCGAAGCGGCCTTAGCCTTCTGGCCCGCGTTCTTCGATTGGCCGTTCGATCCTCATGTCACGCATCGACTGATGGGGCGAAAATGGCCGTTTCGAATCCCGTATCGCTTGTTCTTCGCAGTAGAAGAACGCGTCGCAAAGACTGTACTCGCGACCTTCCTCGATATCGGCGACGGTTCTGCTATCGACATCCCCGACCTCGACCCAATCGACCTAGACACCCGCAATGCCGCTCGAGAGTATCGGGGTGACGCAGGCGGCGGTGCCGTCTTTGCTGATGGACTGGCTCTCATAGACAGCGGTGATCGACCGCTCCGGTTCGAAATGGTGATCTGGGATTCGGCCCGCGCACGGTTTCGAGAAATTTGAGATCTGAGAAACTACTTCAAAGTCGCCAGGTACTCGATCACCGCCTTCCGCTTCGCCGGGTCCTTGAGCCCGGCGTAGGACATCTTGTTGCCCGGCACCGCCACCAGCGGCGCTTCGAGGTATTTGTTGAGCGAGCTTTCGTCCCAGACCAGGCCCGAGTTCTTGAGCGCCGCCGAATAGGCAAAGCCCGCCAGCGTCCCGGCCTTGCGCCCCGTCACCCCGTGCAGGCTGGGGCCGATCCCCATCGTTTCGGGCTGGACCGAATGGCAGGCAGCGCATTGCGCAAAGGCGGCGGGCGCAGCGCCAGCGACGGGGCCGGCGACACTAGCGGACTGGCTGGGAGACGCAGTCGCGCCCGGTTCCTCGGCCGGCTGGTCGCTGTTGCTGCCGCAGCCCGCCAGCCCCGCTGCCAGCAGCAGCGCCGCCCCGATCCGTCCAATTTGCCGCATGCCGTAGCTCCCGCCTGTTAGCGCCATGCAATCGCGCGAAGGGCGGCGCGCGTCAATCCGGCGCGCCTCAGTGCAGCGCGTAGGTCAGCCGCAGCCCCATCATGTCGATGCCGGGGTTCTGCTGCGAGCTGAACAGTCGCGCATGGCTGATATGGACCCAGCTTGCCTCGATCCCCAGCCGGGGCGAGAGGCGCGCGCCGAGCGCGATCTCGGGTTCGAACAGCACCCGGCTGCCCAGTTCGGTGTGATCGCGGGTCAACGGATCGATGCGCGACTTGGGGCCATCATGCACCACCAACCCGACCCCGGGCCGCAGATAGACCGGGCCTTTCCCAATCTTCCAGCTCAGTCCCACTCCGGCAAAGCTGGTATCCCCGGCGGTGTTGAGCGAGGCGATCAGATAGGGCGAGGGCTTGCCGACTGCCGAGAGCGCGTCGATCGGCGCGAACCGGTAACCGGCCTGGAGATCGACCCCGCGCTCGCCCGTGCCCAGCGTGAAGGGCGTGCCGACGCCATGGGCATAGACCCCGCCGAACACCTCCTGCGCCGAGGCGGGCGCGGCGGCGACAAGCGCAAGCGAACAGGCGGCAAGCAACAAGCGCATGGCGGTGGTTCCTTCGGGCAGCGACGAACAGGACAACGCTCTGGCTGTGGCAAGGTTGCCGCAAGCTGAAGCGAAAACCTGCGACTAACCGCCTTTGGCTTTGCCCGGAACGGGCGGTGTCCCTATTCGGGCCGGCTGCATGGACCGACCGACCCGCCTTGCCCCCTGGCGCATGGAACTGCGCGAAACGCTGCATCTCGCGGCGCCGCTGGCGGCTGCCAATCTGCTCCAGATGCTGGTCTATGCGCTCGATGTGATCTTCGTGGCGCGGCTGGGCGAGCAGGCGCTGGCCGCCTCCAGCCTGGCGATTTCGCTGTTCGGGCTGATGATGTGGTGCTTCTCGGGGCTGACCGCAGCCTGCGCGCCGCTGATTGCTGCCGAACTGGGCCGGCGTGCGCATGCGGTGCGCGAAGTGCGGCGCTCGGTGCGGATGGCGTTGTGGCTGGCGGTAGCATGCGGGATATTCGGCATGGGGGTGTGCCTGGCCGGTGAGCAGATCATGCTGTTCGCCGGTCAGGACCCGGCGATCTCGGCGCGCGCGGGCGATTTTCTGGGCGTGCTGATGTTCGCGATGATCCCGTCGATCCTGAGCAACGTCCTGCGCACCTTCGTCTCGGCGCTGGGCCGTCCGGTTCTCGCCACGCTGATCACCCTGCTGGCGATCTTTGTGAACGGATTCGGCAATTACGCGCTGGTGTTCGGCCATTTCGGCGCTCCGGCCCTGGGCCTCGAAGGCTCGGCGCTGTCGAGCATCCTGACCTCGCTGGTCGTGCTGGCGGCCTATGTCATCGCGATCCAGCGCGACCGGCGGTTGCGGCGTTACCAGATCTTCGGGCGCTGGTGGCGGCCCGAATGGACCCGGTTCAAGGAGATCATGCTGATCGGCACCCCGATCATGCTGACCATCCTCGCCGAAGCCGGACTGTTCAGCGGCGCGGCCTTCCTGATGGGGTGGATCGGCGCGGCCGAGCTCGCCGGGCATACGATTGCGTTGCAGGTCGCGGCGCTCGCCTTTCAGGTGCCGTTCGGGATCGGCCAGGCGGCGACGATCCGGGTCGGCTACCACTTCGGTGCCGGGAACCGGGATGGCATCCGCCGCGCCGGCGCGGTCGCGCTCGCGGTGACGGTGGGCTTCATGGCGGTGCCGGCCGCGCTGATGTGGTTCACACCGCGGCTGGTGCTCTCGCTCTACGTCGACCCCTACGATCCGGTGAACGCGGCGATGGTCGGCTTCGCGGTGCAATATATGGTGATCGCTGCCGCCTTCCAGCTGTTCGACGGCTTGCAGGCGGTCGCCGCAGGCGCGCTGCGCGGCTTGCAGGACACACGGATACCGATGGTGATCGCGCTCTCGGGCTATTGGCTGGTCGGGATCAGCACCTCGCTGTGGCTCGGCTTTCGCACCCCGCTCGAAGGGGTGGGGGTGTGGATCGGGCTCGCGGTTGGGCTGGTGGTGGTCACGGGCGGCTTGCTGTGGCGCTGGCACTGGCGCGAGCGGCTGGGCCTGGTTCCGGCGTAACCCGAACGATTTTCCCGCCGACTCCGCTTGACGGGCGATGAACGCTTACCCATATGCGCCTCGCTGGCACTCTCCCTGTGCGAGTGCCAAGCCTTATCAACCATCATGTAGCGAGGAAATCCACATGAGCTTCCGTCCCCTGCACGACCGCGTGCTGGTCCGCCGTATCGAGGCCGAAGAAAAGACCGCCGGCGGGATCATCATCCCCG
This sequence comes from Novosphingobium sp., assembly GCA_031421295.1. Lineage (GTDB taxonomy): Bacteria > Pseudomonadota > Alphaproteobacteria > Sphingomonadales > Sphingomonadaceae > Novosphingobium. The sequence goes on along the minus strand of JANOOJ010000335.1, from coordinate 390 downwards.
ACAGCGCCAAGGAAAAGCCGGCCGAAGGCGAAATCGTCTCCGTTGGCAGCGGCACCAAGGCCGAAGACGGCAAAATTACCCCGCTCGACGTCAAGGCCGGCGACAAGGTGCTGTTCGGCAAATGGTCGGGCACCGAGGTCAAGCTCGACGGCGAAGACCTGCTGATCATGAAGGAATCGGACATTCTGGGAATTATCGGCTGACGCCGATGGGCTCGGCATCATCGGCCGAGCGATTTCTCTTCCCCAATCCCCTGAATTTACAAGGAAACTGAACAATGGCTGCCAAGGACGTACGCTTTTCGCGCGACGCGCGCGAACGCATTCTGGCTGGTGTCGATATCCTCGCCAACGCGGTGAAGGTCACGCTCGGCCCCAAGGGTCGCAATGT
>JANOOJ010000334.1:0-2132 GCA_031421295.1 Novosphingobium sp. | reverse complement strand
GCCAGACAATCCATTACGGCGTCAAAGGCCGCTACGATCCGGGTTACGGCTCGACCAGCCGGATGATCGCAGAAACCGGCATCGCGCTGCTCGCTTGCAAAGCGGCAGGCGGCGTCGCCACCCCCGGCGCATTGCTCGGCGAAGCGCTGGTCAAGCGCCTGCGCGACCATGCGGAGATTACCTTCGAGGTTGAGGGGTAGAGCGCGCAAAGTTCCTCTTCCCTGCGGGGAGAGGTAGCGCAGCTTGACCCGTCAGGGGCTAGCGAAGCTAGGTGTGGGGGTACGGCGCCGCGTGGGCAGAACCCCTACACCACCTTCGGCGCGGCAACCCGTTGCCAAGCCTGCCTATCCTCTCCCCAACGGGGAGAGGGAGATTGAGATGTTAAATCGGCCGAAAGGTCACCGTCAGCCCGTCCTTGGGCTTCGGGATCGGCCACGGCTGCCATTTGGGCGCATAGCCCGGTGCGATCTCGATCTGGTAGCGGGTCAGGATCTGCGCCATCAGGATCTTGATCTGCATATAGGCAAAGTGCAGCCCGATACACATATGCGCGCCGCCGCCGAACGGCACCCAGGCGTATTTATGCCGCTTGGCACTCATCTCGGCGGTGAAGCGCAGCGGATCGAAGCGGGCGGGATCAGGCCAGTGTTCGGGGTCCATGTGTACCGCCGAAGGGCTGATCCCCACCCCGGTTCCGGCCGGAATGCGATAGCCTCCGAACGCAAACTCGCGCAGCGCGCGACGCGGGATCGAGGGGACCGGCGGGATCAGCCGCAGCGCTTCCTTGAAGACCATTTCGGTGAGCTCGAGCTTGGCCATGTCGTCGTAGTCGAGCGATCGGCCCCTACCCTGAACATCGGCACCGCCGGTCACCGCCAGCGCTTCGGCGCGTAGCTTCTCCTGCCATTCCGGATGCTGGGCGAGCAGCCAGACCAGCGACGTGGCCGACGAGGTGATCGTGTCATGCGCCGCCATCATCAGGAAGATCATGTGATCGACCACTTCATCGACCGGCATCAGCGAGCCGTCGTCATGGGCAGCAGTCGCAAACTGGCTGAACATGTCCTGCCCGCCGCCAGTGGCGCGGCGCTTGAGCGTTTCGGTGGTGAACCATCCGACCAGGAACTTGCGCCCCGCCACGCCGCGGCCCATCGCAGTGAAGGGCAAGGGCTTGCGCACCACCCCGACCGAGGCCTGGACCATATCGACGAAAGCCTTGTTGATCGCGTCGGCTTCGGGCCCGAGCGGCACGCCGAGGAAGCTGTCCGCCGCCAAATCGAGCGTCAGCTGCTTGATCGCCGGGTAGAACTGCATGGTCTTTCCCGACCATTCTGCGACTCTTGCCGCGATGCCGCGATTGAGCGCATCGGCATAATGCCGCATCGGCCCCGGCTTGAATGCGATCGACAGCGCGCGGCGGTCGGCGCGGTGGTGGTCGAAATCGAGCAGCATGAGCCCGCGCGGGAACAACAGGTCGAGCACCGAGCCCCAGCCCTGCGCCGAGGAAAAGTTCTTGTCGCGGTCGAACAGCACCAACTCGTTGGCGTCGGCTCCGAACAGCAGCACCGAATTGCGCCCGAAGGCGTGGTTGCGGAAAATATCGCCATAAGTCGCGCGCATCCGGGTGCCGAAGCCGATCGGGTCGGCGAGCAGCGGCAGGGTATTGCCAAGGATCGGCCAGCCGCTCTCACCGGGAATATGGTCTAGCGCGCCCTTGGGCTGGCTTTGCGACCAATGGGTGAATTTTGGGGCTTCGGGAGCAAGCGTGGCCATCGGGATTCCTCGTTACTTACCTTAGTGTAAGTTAATCCTGCGGCTAAATCCAGCCCCCAAGTTCGCGCCGCACCAGGGCTTCGAGCATCGCCATCCCTGCGTCGCTGGTGTTGAGGCAATCGAGCACCGCAAACTCGCTGCCGCCGTGGCTGACGAACAGCTCCTTGCCGCGGATCGCCAGTTCCTCGCGGGTTTCGAGGCAGTCGGCGGAGAAGCCGGGTGCGGCGATGGCGAGGCGCTTGATGCCCTTGGCGGCTTCGGCGCGGAGGGTGTCTTCGGTCGAAGGTTCGAGCCATTTCGCCCGGCCGAAGCGCGACTGGAAGCTGACTTCGATGCGCAGACCGGGGTAGTCCGGGCCA
>JANOOJ010000333.1:0-7711 GCA_031421295.1 Novosphingobium sp. | reverse complement strand
CATGCGAAAAGCTGCCGAGCGATCCGCAGAGGCAACGTGGAAACGTATCGGAACACTGCTTGACGACTTCCCACCCCACGAATGCGCCGCATACATCACTAACTCAGGTTATGGTGCAGCGTAATGTTATCCCGCTCTAGGCTGCGGGGCGGGCGCGGGCCCTTCGACAAGCTCAGGGTGAGCGGGCTTCGATGCCGAGCAGCGCCCGCCCCAGCATCACCGCCCCGGTGATCCCGGCATCGTCGCCCAGCGCAGGCGCGACGATGTAGCGGGTGAGGCCCGGATCGAGCTGCGGCGCGGCGATGTAACCGCCGAGCCTGGCCTCGGTCGCGCTGCGCACCGCCCCGAGCAGCCCGGGGGCTTTCATCACCCCCCCGCCGAACACCAGCCGGTCGGGCATGTGGAGCAGCACCAGCGTCGCGGCGAGCTGGGCGATGTAGCCCGCGATCAGCGCGATCCGCGCCGGGTCGGGGTTGGCGGACAGGCTCTCCCCCCAGCGCGCCGCGATCGCCGGGCCCGCGGCGAGGCCTTCGAGGCAGTCGCCGTGGTAGGGGCACAGGCCCGCGAAGGGGTCGGTGGCAGGATCGCGGGGCACCGGGATATGCCCGCTCTCGAAGTGCGAGAATCCCGCGAGTGGTCGCCCGGATTGGACGATCCCGGTGCCGATGCCGGTGCCGATGGTGGTGTAGGCCAAAGTCGATCCGGTGCGGCTGAGCTCCGCCCCCGCGCCGCTCGCCCACTCGCCCAGCGCGGCGCCGTTGACGTCGGTCTCGACCGCGATGGGGGCGCCGAACTCGGCGAGGCAATCGTGGAACCGCGCGCCGCTCCAGCCCGGCTTGGGGGTGGTGGTGAAGGTGCCGTAGGCGGGGCTGGCGGGATCGATGTCGAGCGGGCCGAAGCTGGCGATCCCGAAGGCGGCGATGGGGCCATGGGTCGCGGCAGCCGCGCGGAAGAAGGCGGCGAGCGCGGGGAAGGTGGTGGCCGGGGTTTCGGTGGGGATACGGGTGCGGGCGAGGATGGCGCCGTCGGAAGTGGCCAGCGCGGCGACGAACTTGGTCCCGCCCGCTTCCACCGCACCGATCAGTTGCTTGCCCATCTTGTTCTCCCTCGCGGTGCGGGACTGGCATGGCAAGCGCACGACGGCAACGTCCGCGCATACGAATGGGCGTCAGTCAGGCCGCGTGCTCGCGCGTGCCAGCAGCGTCACCGGCACGCGGCGCGGTTCGTGCGGCTGGCCTGCGATTGCCGCGAGCAGCTTGTCGACCAGCATCGTTCCGGCGGCGCTGAAATCGGGCTGGATGGTGGAGAGCGGGGGCATCGCCTGGGCGCTGGCGCGGGTTCCGTCGAAGCCCATCAGCGCGGCGTCTTGCGGCACGCGGGTGCCGCTTTCGGTAAGTTCGCGCAAGGCACCAAGCGCGATCTCGTCGCAGACCGCGAAGACCGCATCGAAGGCCTCGCCGCTGGCCTTGAGCGCGCGGATCGCCCGGCGGCCCTGCTCCTCGCGCGGCAGATCCTCCTCGATCTCGATCAGGCGAGGCGGCAGCCCCGCTTCGGTCAGGCGCTCGGCATAGCCGTCGTAGCGTTCCTTGAACTGGCGCTGGGGCGAACCTTCCGCGCCGATGCAGACGATCCGGCGGTAGCCCGCTTCGAGCAGATGATCGGTCGCGAGCCGCGCCCCGGCGTGGTTGTCGCTGCGGATCCATTCGAGCTCGTCGAACGGGCTGCCCCAGCACACCCAGTGCATGCCCCCCCGATCGCCGACAGCGCGGCCCAGATCGCGGTAATAGTCCCACGCCGGGAGGTTCTGGGTGGTGCCGATCACGATCAGCCCATCGGCCTTGCGCTGCTCCTCGTAGCGGCCCGAGAGGTTGGCGGGTGAGTCCTGAAAGCTCACCAGCACCTCGTACCCGCGCGACGAAGCGGCGGCGCAGATCGTCCCGAGCAGGGCGTAGGTGAACGGGTTGAGGTCCTTGCGGTCCTCGCCCGGGCGGCAGATCACCACCAGTGCCAGCGTGCCGGTGCGCCCGGTGCGCAGCCGCGCAGCGTTCTCGTCCACCGAATAGTTGAGGCGGCGGGCAGCCTCGGCGACGCGCAGCCGGGTCGCTTCGCTGACCACCGGATCGCCCGCCAGCGCGCGGCTAACGGTCGATTGGCTCACCCCCGCCTCCGCCGCGACATCGAACGAGGTGACGCGGTAGCTGCGCGGCGCTTTGATGGTGTCCCCCATGGCGAGCTTTGGTAGAGTGGTTCCGGGTCTGTGGGAAGTGTCCCCCTCCCGCAGGCGGGAGGGGCCGGGGGTGGGCACGACCGACAGGTCGTTTGGGCCGACAGGCCCACCCCGCTGCGACTAGGCAGCAAGCTGCCAAGTCTCGCAAACCCCTCCCGCCTGCGGGAGGGGGAAACATTTCACATCGCCGAGATGCCGCCATCCAACTTGAGCTCGGCCCCGGTCATGAAGCGGCTCTCGTCGCTGGCGAGGTAAAGCACGCCGTTGGCGATGTCGTTGGGCTCGCCCACCCGGCCCAGCGGGATCTGCCGCGCGAGCTTGCCCATGATGACGTCCTTGTCCTTGCCCGAGGAGCGGACCATGCCGTCGAGGATCGGGGTGTCGATGAAGGTCGGGTGGACCGAATTGCAGCGGATGTCCCAGCCCATCTTGGCGCAATACAGCGCAACCGACTTGGAGAGCATCCACACCGCCGCCTTGCTTGCGTTGTAGCCGGGCATGGTGTCGCTGGCGATCAGTCCCGCGATTGAGGAGATGTTGATGATCGAGCCGGGCTGGTTGTCCTTGAGCAGCGGCATCGCGAGCTGGCAACCGAGGAACACGCTCTCGACATTGACCGCGAAGCCGCGCCGCCATTCCTCCAGCGTGCAGGTCTCGATATTGCCGCGCACCCCGATCCCGGCGTTGTTGACCAACACCGAGAGTCCGCCCATCGCCGATAGGGCGAGATCGAGCGCGGCGCGCCAGTCGGCCTCCTGCGTCACGTCGTGGCGGATCGACCAGGCAGTTCCGTCTCCGCACGCGGCGTTGATCGCCGCAGCCTGCTCGGCAGCACCCTCGGCGTTGAGATCGGTCAGCAGGACTTTCGCGCCTTCCTTGGCGAGCAGATGCGCATGCGCCGCACCCAGTCCCTGCGCCGCGCCTGTGATCAGCGCCTTCTTGCCTGCAACTCTTCCACTCATGTCAGTCTCCCAATATCGAAGGCCCCAGCAGCAGGAGCAGCTTGCCGTCGATCGCATCTCCTTTGGCCCGGCGCGCGGCGATGAAGCCCGCGAGGTCCGCTCGGCGCACACGATGGACGGTGATGTCCTCGCCGTCCACCCCGCCGCCGGGCCCGACGGCAATAAGGTCGTGGGCGGTGAGCAGGGTATAGCTTTCGGAGACCATGCCGGGCGAGGAGTAGAACTCGCCGACCACCTCGATCCGGCCCGCGCGGTAGCCGGTCTCCTCCTCCAGCTCGCGCGCGGCGGCAAGCTCGACAGCTTCGCCTTCGTCATGGTCGCCGATCAGGCCCGCGGGCAATTCGATGCAGGCGCGGCCCAGCGGCACGCGGTATTGTTCGACCAGCAGGATGTGGTCCTCGGCGTCGATGGCAACGATTACCGCAGCGCGAATGCCGAGCGCGCGCCCGACATATTCCCACTTGCCGCGCTTCTTGGCGGTGATGAACCGGCCCTGCCAGACGATCTCTTCGGTTGCTTCGGTCATGTGTCGACGCACTTACGCAGTGGTATTGGGATGGGGGAGGGGGCGGAATGGTTCACACGAAGACACGAAGATGGAGCACTATGCGGCGAAGCCGCTTTGCAAATCCGCGTTCGGCTCGGGACAACGGCGCAATCGGTCCAAGAGCCTTCGGCTCCATGCAACCTCTTCGTGTCTTCGTGTGAACCAATCTAAACCACGATCAGCCGGTCGGGCAGTTCGTTGACGTCGTTCTCGGCGCGCGGGAAATGCTCGGTGAGTACCGCGCCGACGCGTGTCACAGCCGCGATCATCCCGTCGGCGATCCGCCCGGCGCGGATTTCGGCGAGCATTGCCGCCATCGCCTCGCCCCAGACCTCGTCGGAGACCTTGCCGGCGATGGCCGCATCGGCGACGATCTCGGCGCGGTGTTCGCGCATCGAGAGGTAGATGAGGATGCCGGTGCGGCCGTGGGTGCGCCGCTCGGCCCCGACCTTGAAGCAGGTCACCGCGCGGCTCCGCACCCGGGCGGACTTCACGAAGCCGGGGATCAGGAAGAACTTCAGCGGCTGCCACAGCTGGAGCAGCAGCATCGCCAGGAACTTGAGGATCGCGCCCGCCGCCGCCAGCCCGAGAACTTGCTGAATGCTCCACTCACGCGCCCAGGCCCCGGTCAGCCGGTCGATCAGGCCGAGGTAGAACTCGGGGAACAGCGAAAAAGCGGTGAGCGCGGTGAAGCCCGCCAGCGCTGCCCAAGCGAGCGCGATGTCGGTGTAGCCGTCCGAGCGGTCGGTCAGGATCGTCACGATCTCGCCCGCGCTGCGGCCTTCGGCTGCGGCCACCACCGCTGAGATGCGATCAGCATCGGCTTCGCTCAGGATAGAAATGATCGTCCGTGCCATCACCAGCCCCCCGATGCCCCGCCGCCGCCGGACATGCCACCGCCGAACCCGCCGAAGCCGCCTCCGCCGCCCCCACCACCACCGGACCAACCGCCGCCGCCCCCGCCGCCCGAATGGCGCAGCGCCACGCTGATGCCCCACAGCACGATCCCCGGATTGATCCCGCTGCGCCGCGCGCCGCCCCCGCGTCGCCCGCCGAACATCCCGGCGAAGGCGACGATCAGGACGACCCAGAAGATAATGCCCCCAAAGCCCGCGCCGGATTTCCGGCTTCCTTGGGCCTCGGCGGCTTTGGCGGCTTCGGCGACGGCCTTGGCATCGGCCGGATCGCGATCGAGTTGCGCGGTCAGTTCGTCGATCCCGGCAGTGATCCCGCCGCCGAAATCGCCGGCCTTGAAGCGCGGGGTGATGGTATTCCGGATGATCCGGCCGGACAGCGCATCGGTGACATATTGGTGGAGACCATAGCCGACCTCGATCCGCACCTTGCGTTCGTTCGGCGCGACCAGCAGCAGCAAGCCCGAATCGCTTTCCTTGCCGCCGATCCCCCAGGTCTCGAACAGCTTGACCGCATACATCTCGATCGTCTCGCCCTCGAGCGAGCCCACCGTGGTGACGAGCAGCGCGCGTCCGGTACGCTGGTTATACGCGCGCAACTTGGCGTCCAGCGCGGCTTCCTCCGCGTCGGGGATGATGTTCGCAGCATCGAGCACCGGCCCCTCGGGACGCGGTGGGAAGGTGACAGCGTATGCCGTGGTTCCGGCAAATGCCAGAACCACGGCGAGCCACAGGATGAAGCGCCGCATGGGCGTTCCTTTGGTCCGCTTGGCTTAGTTCGCTGCGGCGGACGAGGCGGGGGCGGCGCTGTTGTCGTTGGCACCGGCCGAGGGGGCGGGAGCGGGTACGCCGAAGTCCACCGTCGGGGCGACGTTGGCCCCGGCCTCGGACTTGAATGGAATTAGCGGCTTGGCGCCGTGGATCAGCTTGGCCCCGATGATCGAGGGGAAGGTGCGGATCTCGGTATTATAGTCCTGCGCCGCCTCGTTGTAGCGGACCCGCGCGACATTGATCTGGTTCTCGGTGCCCTCAAGCTGGGTCATCAGATCGCCGAACCGCGCCTGGCTCTGCAGGGTCGGGTAGTTCTCGACCACCGTGCGCAATTGCCCCAGCGCCTGGGTCAGCTGGTTCTGCGCGGCCTGAAACTTCTCGAAGGTCGCCGGATCGCTGAGATCGTCGGTGGTGATGTTGATCGAAGTGGCCGAGGCGCGGGCCTGAGTCACATTGGTCAGGATTTGGGTCTCGGAGGCGGCGGCACCCTTGGCGGTGGCGACAAGGTTGGGGACCAGATCGGCGCGGCGCTGGTAGGCGCTTTCGACGTCGGCCCACTTGGCCTTTGCGGCTTCCTGCTTGGTCGGCACGCTGTTGATCCCGCAAGCCGCGACACTCAGCGCGGCGGCGGCAACCAGAACCGCGCGGGCTGCGCGGGCGAACGGCGAAACGAACATCGACAAATCCCTCTTCGTTGGGGCGCGGTCCGTGCGACCGGCAGATGCGCAGAAGATAGCGATGCAATGTGGCGGTTCAAGCGGTCTGTGCAGCGACCGGGGTCAGGCAGGATTGTGACCTCGCGATTTCCGTGCCACCACCGCTTGCGGGGTAGACTGAACGGAGGGGAATCAAGCATGTTCGGAGAATTCAGAACGTTCATAGCGCGGGGCAATGTCCTCGATCTGGCGGTCGGCGTGATCATCGGTGCGGGCTTCGGCAAGATCGTCACCTCGCTGACCGACGACCTCATCATGCCGGTGATCGGCGCAGCGACCGGCGGGGTCGATTTTTCGAACAAATATACCGTGCTTTCGGGCGAGGCTTCGGTCGGGGCGACGCTGGCTGCCGCGCGCGCTGCAGGGGCCAATGTGTTCGCCTGGGGCAGCTTCATCACTGCAGTGATCAACTTCGTGATCCTGGCCTTCGTGATCTTCCTGATCGTGCGCCAGGCCAACAAGATGATGGCCGCACCCGCGACTGGTCCGAGCGAAGTCGATCTGCTCACCGAAATTCGGGATTCGCTGAAACGGGCCTAGTCACTTCACATTAATCCGAAAAGGCCTATATGGGTCGTGCCGGGTTCGCCCGGCTATGGTGATAAATTGTGGCGTGCAATAGATGCAGCGGACCCGGGGGCAGTACCCGGCGGCTCCACCACCACCACCCGGGATGCGCTTTAGGGCGCAAGCGCCGGGGCCCGGTTGTCGCCGGGGTGATGATGGGGCCGAACCAGGATCGACGTGTATTGAAAAGCGCTATTTTTGCCCGGGCTGAGTAACCCGTTCAAGGCTCAAAACCCACAAGTGCCAACGACAACGAAGCACTCGCAATCGCCGCGTAATGTGACGGCCTAACGGCCTGAATTTACAGAGCTAAAGCGCGGTTGGACCGACCGGGCAACAGAACGGATTCCAGCGGTACGGAGCGCACCGGGCAACAGAAGCGCTCCACCTTTCACATTTCATCGTCATTCCGGCGCAGGCCGGAATCCAGCACCAAAAATGGTGTCGTCGTGTAGGGACGTCGCTCGTTTGTTCGGACTGGGTCCCGGCCTACGCCGGAACGACGGTTGACCTATGCAGCAGTTTCCGCCGCCCGCTTGGCCTTTTCGTGCTTGAGGCAATCGAGAATCTTGGCGCCCGCCAGGAACACCGCACCCATGCAGGCGAGGAACAGCAACACGCCGCCCAGGCCCGGATACTGCACCAGATAGACCTTGCCGCGCTCCACCGCGCCCAGCGCGAGGGCATAAATAATGAGATAGGCCTCGACCGGGGTCTTGATCTGGAACAGTCGGCCGATCTTGCGGAGCATCGATAACCCTTCGTTAGGCACGGGCGGTAAACATTTGTAGAGCAACGATCATGCCAGATACCGTTTGCCGCGCAAGGTGCTGGTTAACCGATGCCGCGAGTGTAAATTAGGCCGACGCTGCGAGCTTGCCCAAGTCGAGTTCGGCCAGCAGCGCCTCTCGGGCGGCAACCACCTGCGCGGTCAGCAGTTCCGATCCCAGGTCGGCCGGATCGATCTGCGCGGGCCAATGCGTGGCGATTACGCGCTCGATCCGGTC
>JANOOJ010000332.1:0-6235 GCA_031421295.1 Novosphingobium sp. | reverse complement strand
CCCTTCCGCCCCGCCCCTTGCCCGTGCTAGTCCGCAAGATTAGCAAAGCGACAGGCGAGAGATGATGCGCGCAACTCCGGACTTCGATTTCCAGCTGGGCGAGAGCGCCGACATGATCCGCGAGGCGACCGCGCGCTTCGCTGACGAGCAGATCGCGCCGCTGGCCGCCAGGATCGACGCGGAGGACTGGTTCCCGCGCGAGTTGTGGGTGCCGATGGGCGAACTCGGGCTGCATGGGATTACCGTGAGTGAGGAAGACGGCGGGCTGGGGCTGGGCTACCTCGAACACGTCATCGCGGTCGAGGAAGTCAGCCGCGCCTCGGCCTCGGTGGGCCTGAGCTACGGCGCGCATTCGAACCTCTGCGTCAACCAGATCAGGCGCTGGGGCAACACCGAGCAGAAGGCCAAATATCTCCCCAAGCTGATCTCGGGCGAGCACGTCGGCAGTCTCGCCATGTCCGAAGCCGGGGCGGGATCGGACGTGGTCTCGATGAAGCTGCGCGCCGAGGCGGTGCAAGGCGGCTATGTGCTCAACGGCACCAAATTCTGGATCACCAATGCCACCCACGCCGATACGCTGGTGGTCTATGCCAAGACCGGCGAGGGATCGCGCGGGATCACCGCGTTCCTGATCGAGAAGGACTTCGCGGGCTTCTCCATCGGCCAGAAGATCGACAAGCTGGGCATGCGCGGCTCGCCCACCGCCGAACTGGTGTTCGACGATTGCCACGTCCCCGAGGAAAACGTCATGGGTCCGCTCCACGGCGGGGTCGGTGTGCTGATGTCGGGCCTCGATTACGAGCGCGTGGTGCTGGCCGGGCTCCAGCTCGGGATCATGCAGGCCTGCCTCGATTGCGTCATCCCTTACGTGCGCGAGCGCAAGCAGTTCGGCAAACCGATCGGCGCGTTCCAGCTGATCCAGGCCAAGGTCGCCGACATGTACGTCGCGCTGCAATCGGCGCGGGCCTATACCTATGCCGTCGCCAAAAGCTGCGACGCAGGCCAGACCACCCGCTTCGACGCGGCGGGTGCGATCCTGCTGGCGAGCGAGAACGCCTTCCGTGTTTCGGGCGAAGCGATCCAGGCACTGGGCGGCGCGGGCTACACCAAGGACTGGCCGGTCGAGCGCTATATGCGCGATGCCAAATTGCTCGACATCGGCGCGGGGACGAATGAGATCAGACGGATGCTGATCGGGCGGGAGCTGATCGGGGCGGGGGCTTGATGTTTTATATAAATGTGGATATAAACGATGAGGCGGGTCAACTTTCTGGGAGATTCGCAGAGCATCATTCGCCAGTTTCCAGAATCGGTGAAGTTCAAACTCGGTGGCCAGCTCTATCTGGTTCAGATTGGCGCTGACCCGGATGACTGGAAGCCGATGCAGTCGATCGGCAAAGGCGTGAGGGAAATCAGGATTCGCGATATCAGCGGGGCTTATCGGGTTATTTACGTTGCAAATATCGGGCCGGACGTGGTTGTCCTGAATGCATTCATCAAGAAGACACAGGTGACGCCGCTGCGCGAAATCGAGCTGGCCCGCAAGCGGTTGAAGGAGCTGAAATGACCGTCATCATCAATGACACCGGGGAGACCTTCCCAACCATCTGGCATGCGCTGTTCGACGATCCGGCAGAAATTGCCAGCTTGCAAATGCGCGGCGAAGTTCTGGGTGCCGTCGCGCTCAAGGTGAAGGGCTGGGATTTGACCCAGACCGAGGCTGCCAAGCGTTTGGGTATCTCGCAGCCGCGTCTGAATGATCTGCTGCGCGGGCGGATAAGCCGGTTCAGCCTCGATGCGCTCATCAAGATTGCGACAAGCGCTGGTATTGGGGTCAATCTCGAATTCAAAGACGCGGCGTGAGCGCGCCCGTCCTCACCACCACCTACAACCCCGAAAGCCCCGAGGCGCAGGCCAATGCCGCGCACAACCGGGGGCTGAGGGACGAACTGTGGGCCAAGGTCGCCGCCGCCGCGCTGGGCGGGAACGAGAAATCGCGCGAGCGGCATACCTCGCGCGGCAAGCTGCTGCCGAGGGAGCGGGTCGAACGCCTGCTCGATCCGGGTTCGCCGTTCCTTGAGGTCGGGCAACTGATGGCGGGCGGGCTTTACAGCGACGAAGTCCCCGGCGCGGGGCTGATCACCGGGATCGGGCGGGTTTCGGGCCGCCAGTGCATGATCGTGTGCAACGATGCGACGGTCAAAGGCGGGACCTATTACCCGCTCACCGTCAAGAAGCACCTCCGCGCGCAGGAGATCGCCGAGGCCAACCGCCTGCCGTGCATCTATCTGGTCGACAGCGGCGGCGCGAATCTGCCGCACCAGGACGAAGTCTTCCCCGACCGCGACCATTTCGGGCGGATCTTCTTCAACCAAGCCAATATGAGCGCCAGGCAAATCCCGCAGATCGCCTGCGTGATGGGCTCCTGCACCGCGGGCGGTGCTTATGTCCCGGCGATGAGCGACGAGAGCATCATCGTGCGAGGCCAGGGCACGATTTTCCTCGCCGGACCGCCCTTGGTCAAGGCCGCGACGGGCGAAGAGATCAGCGCCGAGGACCTTGGCGGCGGCGACCTTCACGGGCGCAAATCGGGGGTGGTCGATCATGTCGCCGAGAACGACGAACACGCGCTGACCATTGTCCGCGACATCGTCAGCCACCTCGGCCCGGTGCACAAAACCGACCTCGATCTCAAGGAGCCGCGCGCGCCGAAATACGATGCCGAGGAGCTTTACGGTATCGTCCCACAAGACGTCCGCGCGCCCTACGATGTCCACGAAGTCATCGCCCGGCTGGTCGATGGCAGCGAGTTCCACGAGTTCAAGGCGCTCTATGGCTCGACCCTCGTCTGCGGCTTCGCGCATATCTGGGGCATGCCGGTTGCGATCCTCGCCAACAACGGCGTGCTGTTCAGCGAAAGCGCGGTCAAGGGCGCGCATTTCATCGAGCTCGCCTGCCAGCGCCGCATTCCGCTGCTGTTCCTCCAAAACATCAGCGGCTTCATGGTCGGCGGCAAATACGAGGCCGAGGGCATCGCCAAGCACGGCGCGAAGCTGGTGACGGCAGTGGCCACCGCGAGCGTACCCAAGCTCACCGTGCTGATCGGCGGCAGCTTCGGTGCGGGCAATTACGGCATGTGCGGCCGCGCCTACGCCCCGCGCTTCCTGTTCGCTTGGCCCAACGCGCGGATCAGCGTGATGGGCGGCGAACAGGCGGCAAGCGTGCTGGCGACGGTCCACCGCGACGCCGAAAGCTGGACCCCCGAACAGGCCGAAGCCTTCAAGGCCCCGATCCGCCAGAAGTACGAGGACGAAGGCAACCCCTATTACGCCACCGCACGCGGCTGGGACGACGGGGTGATCGACCCCGCGCAGACGCGGGACGTTTTGGGCTTGGCGCTGGCCGCGGCGCTCAACGCGCCGGTCGAGGAGGCACCCCGGTTCGGGGTGTTCCGGATGTGACTATGGAGAAAGTCAGGGACTTTGAAGCTTCGGAGCAGATCGGACTTTTGTTGGTCGGCTTCTCCATCTACGAATCGGTCTACGGTAAATGGCAGCCCTATTTGTCGGGTGTCTCCATGGGAGAAAACGAATTCAATGGCATTCGTGCAGGAATTGTCGTCGCTCTATGTTTTCTTTCCGTAAATGCCCTTTTTTCCCAAAGAATTTGGGAGCCTGCATTTTGGAAAATATGGTCATCATATATTAAGGTCGGCCGTAATATAAATAGATCGGTAATTTCTGAAGAAGTTAAGTCTGTTAAATATATATTACTCTCATCATACATAGCCATTTTTATAAGTTCTTTGCTATATATATCCTCTGTTGCTTTATCGTTCCTTTTTCTCGGAAATCGTCAAGCATTTTTGTTGCTGTTGGGTTATTTTTTCGTATTTGTCCAGATCGGCTTCAATCATGATCTGGAGATTTTCCATAAGTCTGGAAGATTCCCACGTCCATGATCACCTCCGTCCTCATCGCCAACCGGGGCGAGATTGCTTGCCGGATCATCCGTACCGCGCGGGCGATGGGTATTCGTACCGTCGCGGTCTATTCCGATGCCGATGCCAAGGCGCTGCATGTGCGGCAAGCGGATGAGGCGGTGCATATTGGCCCGAGCCCGGCGCGCGAGAGCTACCTGGTCGGCGAAAAGATCATCGCCGCCGCGCTTGCCTCCAAAGCCGAGGCGATCCATCCGGGGTATGGGTTCCTCTCGGAGAATGCCGAATTCGCGCAGGCGGTGATCGACGCGGGCCTCGTGTGGGTCGGGCCGCGCCCCGCCAGCATCACCGCGATGGGGCTGAAGGATGCGGCCAAGACGCTGATGGCGGCGGCGGGCGTGCCGGTCACCCCGGGATATATGGGCGCCAACCAGGACCCCGCCTACCTCGCGGATCAGGCTGCCGAAATCGGCTATCCGGTGCTGATCAAGGCGGTCGCGGGCGGGGGCGGCAAGGGGATGCGGCTGGTCGAGGCTCCGGCGGACTTTATCGACGCGCTCGCCTCGTGCCAGCGCGAGGCCGCCGCCTCGTTCGGCAATGCGCATGTGCTGATCGAGAAATACATCCAGCGCCCGCGCCACATCGAGGTGCAGGTGTTCGGCGACACCCACGGCAACGTCGTCCATTTGTTCGAGCGCGACTGCTCGCTCCAGCGCCGCCACCAGAAAGTGATCGAGGAAGCCCCCGCCCCCGGCATGGACGAAGCCACCCGCGAGGCGCTGTGTGCGGCGGCGGTGAAAGCGGCCCGCGCGGTCGACTACGTCGGCGCGGGCACGATCGAATTCATCGCCGATGCTTCGGAAGGCCTGCGCGCCGACCGGATCTGGTTCATGGAGATGAACACCCGGTTGCAAGTCGAGCACCCGGTAACCGAGGAGATCACCGGGGTCGATCTGGTCGAATGGCAATTGCGCGTGGCGAGCGGTGAACCGCTGCCCAAGCGGCAGGACGAGCTGGCGATCAACGGCTGGGCGATGGAAGCGCGGTTGTATGCGGAGGACCCGGCGAAGGGATTTTTGCCGAGCACCGGTAAACTGGAGATTCTCGCGGACTACACCGAAGGACGCTTCGAGACCGGGGTGCAAGAAGGCGACTCCATTTCTCCATTCTATGATCCGATGATTGCAAAGCTCGTGACGCACGGAGCAACCCGCGACGAAGCGCGTGCGAAGCTTGCCGGTGCTTGCGGCAGCCTGTTGTGCCATCCAGTGAAACACAACGCGTGGTTTTTGAAGCGGCTCTGCGAGCATCCTAAATTCGCGGATGGCGATGTCTCTACCGGCTTCATCAGTGAACATTCCGATGAACTGACCCAATCGCCCGAGCCGAGCACACTGCTACTTCAGGAAGTCGCGGAAGCCCTCATCTTCGACGCTTGGGACACCCGCGCAGAGTGGCGTCCGCGAGATACAGACTTTCAGCGGGGGTTGATCGGGTTCCGGCTCAATGCTTTGCCGAAAACCGCTGCGAACCTCTACCTCGATGGTGAGAAGCTCCCGCAGATCGAATACGACCTGAGTCTTTACGATGGCGCGACCGAATATGAGGTCAGCACCGGCTCGATGTTGGGTGGGCAGGATGCGGTGTATTTTGAAGACGGGGCTGCCTTCACTCTGACCCGTTTCGCGACAATTGGTCACAGCATCCACGCTCACGATGGCGATATCCTCTCCCCCATGCCGGGCAAGATCATCGCGGTCGAGGTCGCGGCGGGGGACAGCGTTACCAAGGGCCAGAAACTGCTCACGCTTGAGGCGATGAAGATGGAGCACAGCCTCGTCGCGCCGTTCGACGGGACCGTGGCCGAGCTTAACGCAGTGGCCGGGGCGCAGGTCCAGGTCGAAGCGCTGCTCGCGCGGATCGAGGCGGTGGCCAAAGACTGACGCCGGACTCCCCTCCCCGGCGGGGAGGGGTAAGGGGTGGAGGAGCGAGGCGAAGCCGAGCGTCCACGCTGGCGGCAGTACACCCCCACCCGGCCTCCCCCTCCAGAGGGAGGGGCTCTATAGGTTCGATTCAAAACGGAAGCTCTCCAAGCCCCCAGGTGGAAGGATTTCCCTACCAGAACCGCCGCGCCGGGAGCCACGACAGCCGCTGGCGGCTTGCCGTTTCGATCCGGTTGCGGCCCTTGGCCTTGGCCAGCGTCAGTGCCTGTTCGGCGTGTTTGATCGTATCGTCGAGCGATCGGGTGATCGGGACAAGCCCCGCGCTGGCGGTGATCGCGAAGCCGTGCGGGCC
>JANOOJ010000331.1:0-4421 GCA_031421295.1 Novosphingobium sp. | reverse complement strand
TTCCTCACCCCGCTCAAACAGACCGCCTGGTGCGAGCAGGTGATTGAGGCCACGCTTTATTTCCTGTGGGATCTGAGCCTCAAGGTCGGGCAATCGAGCCGCTCGCTCGACGAGATGGTCAAGATGGCCAAGGGCGACCTGTCGATCCGCACCGCACTGCTCGAAGGGCGCTATGTGTGGGGCGACCGGGCGCTGTTCGACGAGGGCCAGCGGCGCTTTTTCGCCGAAGTCGTCGCCGGGACCGAGCGCCAGTTCGTCGCCGAGAAGCTTGCCGAGCGCAACGACCGCCACAAGCGGCTAGGCGACAGCCGCTATGTGGTCGAGCCCAACGTCAAGGAAGGCAAAGGCGGCCTGCGCGATCTCCACACGCTCTACTGGATTGGCAAATACATCCACAAGGTCCGCGATGCGAGCGAGCTGGTCGCAGTCGGATTGCTGAGTCCGCCCGAATACCGCGCGTTCCGCCGTGCGGAGACCTTCTTCTGGGCGGTGCGCTGCCACCTCCACACCATCACCGGCCGCGCCGAGGACCGGCTGACCTTCGACGTCCAGCGCGAGATCGCCGCGCGGATGCAGTTCGCCGACCGGCCCGGCAAAAGCGCGGTCGAGCGGTTCATGCAATACTACTTCCTGCAAGCGAAACGCGTCGGCCATCTGACCGGGCTGTTCCTTGCCCAGCTCGAGGAGCAATCAGCCAAGCGCACCCCGCGCGGGCTGCTCGCAGGCTTCCGGGCCAAGCCGCGCAATCTCAAGGGCTATACGGTGTTCGGCGGCAAGATCGGCGTGCCTTCGGACAGCTGGTTCGCCGAGGACCCGGTTCGGCTGATCGAGATTTTCGTGCTCGCCGACGCTAACCGGCTCGAAATCCATCCCGCCGCGATGCGGCTCGCGGCGCGCGACGCCCGGGCCGTCGATACCGTGCGCACCGATCCGCGCGCCAATGCCCTGTTCCTCGATCTGCTGACCAGCCGCCACGATCCCGAAACCGCGCTGCGCTGGTTCAACGAGGCCGGGGTGTTCGGCCGCTTCGTGCCCGATTTCGGCCGGGTCAACGCGCAGATGCAGTTCGACATGTATCACCACTACACGGTCGACGAGCATACCATCCGCGCGATCGGGCTGATGGCGCAGATCGAGAAAGGCGAGCAGGCGCGCGATCATCCGCTGGCGACGCAGATTGTCCACAAGATCGCCAACCGCCGCGCGCTCTACGTCGCGGTGCTGCTCCACGACATCGCCAAGGGGCGGCGCGGCGATCATTCCGTGCTGGGTGCCGACGTCGCGCTCAAGCTCTGCCCCCGGCTGGGGATGAGCGAGGAGGAAACCGCGCTCACCGCCTGGCTGGTCGCCTCGCATCTGCTGATGAGCGCGACCGCGTTCAAGCGCGACCTGGCCGACTGGAAGACCATCACCGATTTCGTCGCGCAGGTGCAGTCGCTCGAACGGCTGCGGCTGCTTTCGCTGCTGACCATCGTCGATATCCGCGCGGTCGGCCCCGGCGTGTGGAACGGGTGGAAGCGCCAGCTGCTCCACGAGCTGCACGACGCCGCCGAGGAACGCCTGCGGCTGGGTCACAAGCAGCACGGGCGCGAACAGCGCATCGCCGCCAAGAAGGCCGCCGTGGCCGAGCGCATGGGGGGTGAGGGCGGCCTGGTCGAAAGCACCGGCCAGCAGCTCGGCGACGCCTACTGGATCGCCGAGCCCGAGGACATTATCGCGATGAACCTCCAGCAGCTCGGCCGCGCCAAGGGGGCCGCACTCGACGTCCACACCGAATACTATGCCGCACGCGGGGCGACCTTGGTGACGGTAATCGCCGCCGATCATCCCGGACTGTTCTACCGCATCGCCGGGGGCATTCACCTCGCCGGCGGCAACATCATCGACGCGCGGATCCACACCGCGCGCAACGGCATGGCGGTCGACAATTTCCTCGTCCAGGACCCGCTCGGGCGTCCGTTCTCCGAGGACAGCCAGCTGCGGCGGCTTGAAACCACGATCGGCGATGCGCTGATGGGCCGGGTCAAGCTGGTGCCGCAGCTCAACGCCCGCCCGCTCGCCCGCCCGCGCGCCGATGCCTTCGACGTCCGCCCACGGGTCGAGTTCGACAATTCGGCCTCGAACCGCTTCACCGTGATCGAAGTCAACGCCCGCGACCGCCCCGCCCTCCTCAACCGCCTCGCCCGCGCGCTGTTCGAGGCGCGGCTGATGGTCCATTCCGCGCACATCGCCACCTACGGCGAACGCGCGGTAGATACGTTCTACGTCACGGACGTATTGGGCGAGAAGGTGGACGCGACAGCGCGGCTGAGGGGCGTGGAGAAGAAGCTGCTCGAAGCGGCGGGGGATGCGACGGTGGAAGTGACGGCGGCCTAACCCGTCCGGAACGCATGGGTGATCGGATACCTCCGGTCGCGCCCGAAGTTGCGTGTCCCCAGCTTCACCCCCGGCGGAGCTTGGCGGCGCTTGTATTCGGCGAGGTGCAACAACCGTTCGATCCGCACCACTGTGTCGCGGTCGAAACCCTCCGCCACCATCTGCGCGACGCTCTTGTCGTGTTCGACCAGCCCCATCAGCAGCGGATCGAGCACGTCGTAGGGGGGGAGCGAGTCCGAATCCTTCTGGTCGGGGCGCAGCTCGGCGCTGGGCGGCTTGGTGATGATGCTCGCGGGCATCACCGGGCCATCGGGGCCGAGCCCGATCCGGGGGCGATGCAGATTGCGCCACTTCGAAATCGCGAACACGGTCTGCTTGTAGGCATCCTTGAGCGGGTTGTAGCCGCCCGCCATGTCGCCGTAGATCGTCGCATAGCCGACGCTCATCTCGCTCTTGTTGCCGGTGGTAAGCAGCATCGGCCCGAACTTGTTGCTCAGCGCCATCAGCGTCACGCCGCGGATGCGCGACTGGAGGTTCTCCTCGGTGATGTCGACCGGGACATCGGCGAAGCTGCCCGAGAGCATTTCGTCGAACCCGGCGACCGCGGGCTGGATCGGGATCACCTCGTGGCGGCAGCCGATCATCCTTGCGCACTCGGCGGCATCGTCGAGGCTCTCCTGCGAGGTGAAGCGGCTCGGCAGCATCACGCACCACACGCGGTCTGGCCCGAGTGCATCGGCGGCGATCGCCGCGCAGATCGCGCTGTCGATCCCGCCCGAGAGGCCCAGCACCACGCCCGGAAAGCGGTTGCGGTTCACATAGTCGCGCAGCGCCATGACCATCGCGCAGTAGATGTCCTCCGGGTGGTCGGCGAGCGCGGCAATCTCGCCCCGGTCGCAGCGCCAGCCGCTCGCCGTCCGGGTCCAGCGGGTGGTGACCTCCTGCTCCTCCCAGTCCTTCATCTGCACCGCGAGAGCGCCATCGCCGTTGACCACGAAGCTCGCGCCGTCGAACACCAGCTCGTCCTGCCCGCCGACCCGGTTGAGATAGGCCAGCGGCAGCCCGGTATCGACCGCGCGGCGCTTGGCCACCCCGTCGATGCGGAGCGTGTCCTTGTCGATCTCATAGGGGCTGCCGTTGGGGCAGAGCAGCAGTTCGGCCCCGAATTCGGCGAGGTGGCGGCAGACATCGGGGTGCCAAATATCCTCGCAGACCGGCACCCCGATCATCACCCCGCGGAACACCATGGGTTCGGGCAGGGGACCGGGCTGGAACAGCCGCACTTCGTCGAAAGTGCCATAGTTGGGCAACTCGTGCTTGAAGCGCACGTCGGCGACCTTGCCGCCATCGAGCAGCGCCACCCCGTTGTGCAGATTGCCGTCGCGCACGAACACCGAGCCGACCAGCATCGCCGGACCGCCATCGGCAGTGACCCCAGCCAGCGCCTCCAGCTCCGCCGCCGCGCGCTCGATCAGCGCGGGCTTGAGGATCAGATCCTCGGGCGGATAGCCGATCAGCTGCATCTCGGGGAACAGGATCAGGTCGCTGCCCGTTGCTCTGGTGCGAGCAGCCAGCATCGCGGCGGCATTGTCGGCCAAATCCCCCACCGACTGGTTGAGCTGGGCGAGCGTGATGGTCAGGCTGTCGGTCATCGCCTATACCTAGCCCGATACCCGCCGACGACAACCCCGCGGCGAAGGAACCGACCCATGACCAATACCAAGCTGCGCGCCGACGATACCGCGCTCGCCCGCGAACGCAGCGCCGAGCCCGCCGTGCATTACCCGCCGCATGGCCTGTCCGACCGCTTCGCGCTGGGCTTCACCAAGCTGCTGCGCTTTAGCGCCGATACCTTCTTCGCCAAGCGTTACGGCCACCGCGCGATCGTGCTCGAGACCGTCGCGGCGGTGCCCGGGATGGTCGGCGCGACGCTCACCCATCTGCGCTGCCTGCGCCGGATGGAGGGCGACGAGGGCTGGATCCGCACCCTGATGGAAGAGGCCGAAAACGAGCGGATGCATTTGATGACCTTCGTCGAGATCGCG
>JANOOJ010000330.1:0-8069 GCA_031421295.1 Novosphingobium sp. | reverse complement strand
CCTTCGATCTGGGCGTCGTCCCAGATTCCTGCGCAGCTGACGCTCGTGCGGCCATCGGGCGTAATCGCGATCTGTTCGGGAAACACGAGGCCGAACCCGCCGGCCGCGCGCGAACCCATCAGCATGACGTGAAAGTCTGTCATGCATCCTTCGACCGAACGGTACATCGTCATCGGCGACATGACGATGCGGTTCCTGAGCGTGATGTCTTTCAGCGTATAAGGGCTAAACAGGTGAGGCATGACGACTTTCGCTAAAGGTTCCGTGTAAGCTGCTCTGCGTAACCGCTGGCTCTTTCCGGCGCGAGCGGAATGCCAGTCAAGAGGAACTCCGCTCGGGGATCCAGGATAGTTGTGGAGACGCTCGCGCTTTTAAGCAACCGAAGGGCAGCATCTGGTCACGTATGCCTCCACAGCCGCCAGTCCGCTTGGCCCCATTTCGGGCGTAGCGAACAATTGCAGGACGTGATCCGCGACTAGTCCGCTCTTCGAGACCCCGGAAGGGGTTTTCGCGACCATCGACATCAAAGCTTCGTCTTGCCCGCTCCTAAGCAGCTTTGGCCGGCCCAGAGAGGCTGCGGACCCGCCCCAGCTTCAACAGCGAACATCTCTCGCTTCATCAATCGGGACCGGGTGCCTGTTGCGGAGGAGGTCGGTGGCACTCCTCGCGGTTGCCCGCTACGACACTGCGGCATATGATGGCGAAAGAAATGCCAAGGGGAATAAACACATGATCGGTAGACCGCTCCCCGCAATCGCGCTTGCAGCGGCCGTCATGGCAGCGCCCCTTGGAGCCGAAGTTCCTGTTACGACGCCCACGGTCGAGACCACTCAAGGCAAAGTGCAGGGCGTCAAGAATGACGGCGTCGATGTCTTTCTCGGGCTACCGTACGCTGCGCCGCCCGTTGGTCCGCTTCGCTTCAAGGCGCCGCAACCGGCGAGTTCGTGGGATAGCGTCTATGATGCGACCACGATGGGCGCTCCGTGCATGCAGATGTACAGTCCCAGCGGACCGAACGTCAGCGACCTGACACGCCAGCTGCAGACGGTATTCCCGACCGCAGGCGAAGCGAAGATCGACAACGAGGACTGCCTGTTCCTCAACGTGTGGACGCCTCATGCCGATGCCGCCAAGCGCCCGGTAATGGTCTGGTTCCACGGGGGCGGCTATGCTTACGGATCGGGCGGCTGGCCGGTCTACGACGGCCGAAACCTGGCCGCAAAGGGCGACGTTGTGGTGGTGACAGTCAACCACCGGCTGAACGCCTTTGGCTATGCGTACTTGGGGGACAAGGACCCTGGGTTCGCGAACAGCGGTAACGTGGGAAACCTCGATCTTATCGCCTCGCTTGAATGGGTGCGCGCCAACGTCGCGCGCTTCGGCGGCGATCCCGACAACGTGACGATCATGGGCGAATCGGGCGGCGGTTCGAAAGTGAGCCACTTGCTCGCGACCCCTGCCGCGAACGGCTTGTTCGACAAAGCGATCATCCAGTCCGGTCCGGCGGTTACCACCGGAAAAAGAACCGACGCGGCCAAGCTTGCCGCTGATCTGATGGCCAGGCTGGGCGTATCGACGGTCGCCGAACTTCAGGCAGTGCCGGCTGAGGCCGTGCTGGAAGCGGCGCGCGCGGTCCTGCCGGCGCGCTCAATGGCCGGCGGCGGATCTAACTTCGGACCGATCGCTGATGGAGTGGTGCTGTCAGGCGATCCCTTCTTGCCCGCAGCGCCCTCGCAGTCGAAGGCGGTTCCCGTACTGATCGGCTACAACAAGGACGAAATGACGATCTTCAATGCGCCGCAGCCGTGGTTCGGCCGCCTTAACGGGGCGACGCTCGACGCGATGGCGCAAAGCATGGGCTCTGAAGCGGCCGCCACCGTGGCGTGGCTCAAAGCGCAAAATCCAGACGAGAGTCCGACCTACATAGCCAACTCGGCGATGACGTGGCGCTTCGCACAAGGCAGCTACACCATTGCCGACCAGATCGCCCGCGCCGGCGGCGCGCCCGTCTTCGTCTATAAGCTGACCTGGGAAACCCCGGTTGCCGGGGGCGCCCTGCGCAGCCCGCACACACTCGATCTTCCGCTTATGTTCGATAACGTCAAAACTTCGCGCGCCCTGGTGGGAGAAGGCGATGCGCCCGAAACTATGGCGACAATGATGAGCGACGCATGGATAGCCTTCGCCAAGACCGGTACTCCAGCTAGCCCGCTGCTGCCTAAATGGCCGGCCTATACGCTCAAGAACAGGCCGGTGATGGAGTTGGACCTGACCCCGCGGGTCGTGAACGACCCCGACCAGGGTCTGCGCGAGTTGTCCGCGAAGCGCTAGAACCCAAGCGCCGGTTCGGTCCGCTTCAAAGCGTCACGCGCTGAAGTGCGGAAGGTCGGCGAATGCCTTTCTTCACTTGATTGCCTGATGCTCATATGACTAGTCTGATAAGCCTAAGCTGGAGAGTTCCAAACCGGAACGTCCAATATGCGGCTCAAAGCCGGAAATACTTGCAGTTTGGGGTCCCACAGGCACAAACGGTATATGCACCCAGGAGCTGCCCTTGGCTAATCACGTCCTGCCAATTTCGCGCCGCGGGGTTTTGGCGTCGTCTGCCGCCTCCTTGGCAGTTTCTTCCACATTTCCTGCAATTGCGGGGAACACTCCGGCTCCGTCCGCGTCAGTCACCATGCCCGTCAAATTGACCGTAAACGGGGTCAAGCATGAGCTGGACCTCGATACCCGCACCACGCTTCTCGATACCCTGCGGGAGCACCTGCGCCTGACCGGAACGAAGAAGGGTTGCGATCACGGCCAATGCGGTGCGTGTACTGTCCTTGTAAACGGCGAGCGGATCAATGCCTGCCTTTCCCTCGCGGTCCAGCATGATGGCGACAAGGTCACCACCATTGAGGGCCTCGGTACCCCCAGCAAGCTTCACGAGATGCAGGCGGCCTTCATCGCGCATGACGGCTACCAATGTGGATATTGTACGCCTGGCCAGATCTGCTCTTCGGTGGCGATGCTTCAGGAAATCGAGCGCGGCATACCCAGCCACGTGAGCGAAGATCTTGCTGGCACCATGCGGGCGAGCAATTCCGAAATTCGCGAGCGCATGAGCGGCAACATCTGCCGGTGTGGTGCCTATTCCAACATTGCGGCAGCGATCACCGAAGTAGCGGAGGGCTGAGGCGATGCGCAGCTTCACCTACGAACGCGCGCGTTACCCGCACGAGGCGGCCGCCGGCGTCGCCGGGAGGCAAGGGGCGAAGTTCCTCGCAGGCGGGACCAATCTCCTCGATCTTATGAAGCTGGAGATCGAAACCCCGACGCATCTCGTCGATGTGCAGGACCTTGATCTCGATCGGATCGAGAACACTGCCGACGGTGGCCTTAGGATCGGGACCTTCGTGAGCAATACCGCCCTTTCGGCGCACAAGCGCGTACGCCGCGAGTACGCCGTGCTGACCCGCGCAATCCAGGCTGGAGCCAGTGGGCAGTTGCGCAACAAGGCTACCACGGGCGGAAACTTGCTTCAGCGCACGCGTTGTCCGTATTTCTACGATCCCAATATGCCCTGCAACAAGCGCAGCCCACGCAGCGGGTGCGCGGCGATCGGAGGCTATTCGCGACAGCTGGGTGTGATCGGGATTTCCGACGCATGCATCGCCACCTACCCGGGCGACATGGCCAATGCGCTCAGTGTGCTTGATGCGGTGGTCGATACGATCAGGCCCGACGGCGCGGCGCGCTCGATTCCGATCGGGGAATTCCACCGTTTGTGGGGAAAGACTCCCGAGATCGAGACAGTGCTCGCGCCGGGCGAGATGATCACCCATGTGGTGCTGCCCCCGCCTCCGGGCGGCAGGCATTTCTATCGCAAGGTCCGCGATCGTGCCTCTTACGCCTTCGCGCTCATTTCCGTCGCGGCGATCGTCTATCCTGACGGCACGGGGCGGGTCGCCTTCGGCGGGGTCGCACCGAAGCCCTGGCGCAGCGCGCAAGCCGATGCGGCCTTACCCAGAGGCGCCGCAGCGGTCGCGAAGGTCGCTTTCGCGGACGCCACGCCGCGCGAGGACAACCGATTCAAAATCGCGCTTGCCGAGCGGACGCTCGCCTCAATTCTGGCCGAGGCGCGGAGTTGATCCGATGAAGTTCGAAGCACCCACAACCGATACCCTGTTCGATGATCCGAAGATTGTCGGGAAATCGACCCAGCGTATCGATGGACCCCGCAAGGTCACCGGCACCGCTTCATATGCCCATGAGCGACACGACGTCATCGCGAACCAGGCATACGGCTACATCGTCGGGTCGGCGGTCGCCAAAGGCACGATCGCCGCGATGAACCTCGATGAAGCGCGCCGCGCCTCGGGGGTCATCGCAATCGTCGCTGCCACCGAGACCGAGCCGGTCGGCACCAGCCCTTACAACCACGCGCCGTTGTTCGGCGGGCGCGAGATCGTGCACTATCATCAGGCCATCGCCTGCGTGGTCGCCGAGAGTTTCGAGCAGGCACGTGCCGCTGCCGCGCTGATCCGCACGCGTTACGACCGCGCAAAAGGCGCATACGATCTCGCAGCGATGAAGCCCCGCGCCACGCTTGCAAAGGGCGAACGCGGTAAGCCGGACAAGAAAACGCAAGGGGACTTCGCCAAGGCCTTTGCGGCGGCGCCGGTCACCGTCGATGCGACTTACACCACCCCCAACGAAACGCATGCGATGATGGAGCCGCACGCGACGATTGCGGCGTGGGAAGGCGACAGGCTTACCCTCTGGACGAGCAACCAGATGATCAAGTGGAGCGTCGATGCGCTCGCTGCCATTCTCAGGATGCCGAAGGAGAACATCCGCATCGACTCCCCGTTCATCGGTGGGGGGTTCGGCGGCAAGCTGTTCATCCGCGCCGATGCGGTGCTTGCTGCCTTGGCCGCCAAGGCGGCGAAACGTCCGGTCAAGGTAGCCCTGCAACGGCCCTTGATGGCGAACAACACGACCCACCGCCCCGCCACCATTCAGCGCGTCCGCCTCGGCGCCGGGCGCGACGGCAAGCTGACCGCGGTCGCTCACGAATGTTGGTCGGGGAACATCACCGGCGAGGACCCGGAAAACGGCGTTCAGCAAACGCGCAAGCTCTACGCCGGGCCGAACCATCTTACCGCGTGCTACATTGGCAAGCTCGAACTGCCCGAGGGCAACGCCATGCGCGCACCCGGCGAGGCGCCGGGACATCTGGCGCTCGAAGTCGCGATGGACGAGCTAGCCGAGAAGCTCGGCATGGATCCCGTTGAGCTGCGCATCCTCAATGATGCGAAGACGGTGCCGAGCGATCCCTCGAAGACATTCTCGGACCGGCATCTGGTCGAGTGTCTGAGGGAAGGGGTTAAACGCTTCGGCTGGGCGAAACGCACCGCCAAGCCGGCCAGCGTTCGCGACGGGCGGTGGCTGGTTGGCATGGGTGTGGCGGCTGGTTATCGCGGAGCGCCGACCGTCAAATCCGCGGCACGCGTGGGGCTCGATGCCCAGGGCCGGGTATCGGTGTTCACCGACATGACCGACATCGGCACCGGCAGCTACACCATCATCGCGCAGGTTGCCGCCGAATGTATGGGGGTGCCGCTCAAGGACGTGACCGTGCATCTCGGGGACTCGATGTTTCCCGCATCGTCGGGGTCGGGCGGGCAGTGGGGCGCGGCAAGCGCGACCGCCGGGGTTTATGCCGCCTGCGTCGAGCTCCGTAAGGCGATCGCGCTCAAGCTCGGCTTCGATCCGGAGCGCGCCACATTCGCCGATGGCCGCATCAGCGGGGGCGGCAAGTCGAAGCGTCTCAAAGACGCAGGGCCGATCTCGGCCGACGGCGAGATGACCTACGGCGATTTCAAGAAGGGCTATGACATCGGCACCTACGCCGGGCACTTTTGCGAAGTCGGCGTCGACGCTTTCACCGGGGAAGTCCGCATTCGCCGCATGCTTGCCGTGTGCGATGCCGGGCGCATCCTCAATCCGCTTTCAGCGCGCAGCCAGGTGATAGGGGCCATGGTGATGTCCGCCGGGTCAGCCCTGATGGAGGAGCTGGTAGTCGACACGCGCTTCGGTTTCTTCGTCAACCACGATCTCGCCGGCTACGAAGTCCCCGTGCATGCCGACATTCCCCAGCAGGACGTGGTTTTTCTCGACACGCTCGATCCCGTGATCAGCCCTTTGAAGGCGAAGGGCGTGGGCGAACTCGGCATCTGCGGCCCCGGCGCGGCGGTAGCGAACGCGATCTACAATGCCACTGGCATCCGCGTGCGCGACTATCCGATCACCCTCGACAAGCTGATCGAAGGGCTGCCCGCGATCGCTTGAATGTGAGCGCCCAGTTAGCGGCGTGCGAGCATGGTGTGGGCGCGTACCAGATCGTCAGGCGTATCGATGTCTATGAGGGCTTCCGGTGAAGCGGGGGCGATCGCCGCTCGACCCGGTCCCCAGTTGATGCTGGTCGCACCGCGATCGCCTTCAAGCATTGCCAGTTTGCGAAAGGCATCGTGCGGAAACGCCGCCGGCACTCCGAAGCGGCCGGAAGGATAGCGCGTGAAGGCTACCCCCTCTGAAAGGGCGAGCGTGCGGAAGTGGTCGCTGGTGATGAATGGCATGTCGGCCAGCGCGATCACGAGCCTCCGGCACGCCACTGCGGCAGTACAGGCCAGCTTGAGCGACGACGCGATACCGGCTTCGGCATCGGGATTGACGACGACCGACCACCCCAGCGCCTGCATTTCGCGCGCCGGCGCCCAGCCGTCGCGGACGATACAGATCCTCTGCACAAATCCGGCGGCCGCTGCCGTGTCCGCAACCCAATGCCAGAGAGGCTTGTCGACCAACGTCCGGGCGAGCTTGCCTCCACCGAATCGCGCCGCCCCGCCCGCCGCGAGCATGGCGAACATGATCGAAGGCTCAAGCGATGGAGCGAAGTCGCTCATACTCACCTGTCATTTCCGCGAGGACTGCCAGCGCCAGCGATTGCGGTGTGCGGCTGCCGGATGGTGTGCCGATCGGGCTGCGGATGCGCCCCAGGTTGCGCTCGGTCAGACCCCGTCGCCGCATCTCGTCGAGCCTCGCGGAGCGGGCATTGTGCCCGCCCTGCGCGCCGACGTAAAAAGCATCGCTGTCCAAGGCTTCGTCCAGCAGGGTCGCCTCCCATTCGTGATCGTGAAACAGCAAGACGACCGCCGTCCAGCGATCGGCGGGGGTCAGTCCGCTACAGCGAGCGAGCGTGAGCGTCTTCTTCTCGACGACTTGGCAGGCGATGCCCGAGGCCGCACCGATGGCGTGCAAGGCTTCGATCTCGGGACCCTCGCCGAAGGCACGGACCACCAGACGGGGCAGATAGCGGCGAGCGGTAAGGAACGAATTTGGCGCCAGGAGGAGTTGAGCCTCGCGGCGGCGCCACAGCGCGTCAAGCGTTGCGAGGCATGCATCGCGATCGGGGGCGGGGTCGAGCAAAACGTCCAGACCTCCGCCGCAAGGCAACCGGAAGTCGATCGTGCTGGATCCGCTGCCATAGCGCTTGACGATGGCGGCGTTGGTCTGGCGGCAGTCGCTCGCCAGCTGCTGTTCTAGGCAGCCGTCAGCGAGCGTTCCGACTATCGTGCCGTCGGGCAGAATGGCGAGCTGAGCACCGAGACGGCGTGAAAAACTCCCCTCTATCCCTACGACAGTGCACAAAGCCGCCCCCTCCACTGCGGCCGCGAACAGCGCAAGATGATCCTCATCCTCGTCGAGATACTCCTTTTCAGAAGCGATTGCTTCGAGGCGGCACGAGCTCATGATGGTTCGATCATATTTAGACGCAGGCTCTTCGATTGCAAAATCACAAAACGGTGGCAGCACGGCGAGTGATAGGTTGATGAATTTTCCGCTCCCCAATCTCACAACGCTTCCAGAGCAAACGCTGCGGTGCTGTCAGACCAACGTGGCACATCTCGTTCTGAGGTGATAGCGGCGCAAGATGAGCCGCAAATCCAGAGCCAAAGCGCCGAGTCCGTTCCGCTATTTTAACTCGTCACCTGAGGTGATCGGCCTCGTGGTGCTGATCT
>JANOOJ010000329.1:0-8232 GCA_031421295.1 Novosphingobium sp. | reverse complement strand
CCGGTCTCGTTTCCCGCTTTGCGCGCTGGACCCATCGCTCGATGCCGACGCGCGAGCAGATGGCGCAGAGCCGGTGGATTCCCAACCGCGTGCTCAAGTCCGAACTGTGGCGCTTCACCCGCCGCTCGGTGCCGCGCGGGGTGGCGCTGGGGATGCTGGTGGGGATCATCGTGCCGTTCGCGCAGATCTTGTTTGCCGCGCTGCTCAGCCTGTCGGTCCGGGCCAACGTCCCGGTCGCGGCGCTGACCACCTTCGTGACCAACCCCTTCACCACGCCGCTCATCTGGGTGGTCGCCTATAAGGTCGGTAGCTGGTTGCTCCAGGTCGATGCGATGACCATGGTCGCCCCGGTCAACAGCGCGATCGAGCACACCCAGTTCGAGGACATGCTGACCTGGCTGACCGGTGCGACGCTGGTTACCGCCTTCGGGCTGGTGGTTATCGCGATCGTCGCGGCGGCGGTGAGTTACCTCGTTACCAGCTTCGGCTGGCGCTGGTGGATCGGCCGCAAGCGGCGGCTGCGACTGGCTGAGCTGCGCCAGCGGCGCGCGATGCCGTGAGTACCCGCGCGGCCATCCCGGCGAGCGGCCGGAACGATTGGCTGCTGGTCGGTGGCGCGCTGGTCGCCAGCCTCGTCCTGTTGTGGTTCATCACCCGCCAGCCGCTGGTCGTAGCCGGGTTCGGCGGCGGGGTGATCGCGCTGGCCACCATCGCCAATGTCCTGACCAAGCGCCGCGCGCCCGAGCGCGAGGCCGAATTCGCGCTGCCCGACTGGTCGGTAACCGTCGCGGCGATCGAGCGCCCCGACCTCGCGGTGGCGATTACCGACCGCGCCGGGCGGCTGGTCTGCGCCAATCCGCGTTATGAGGAATGGTTCGGCGCGAGCCATGCCCCGCCGCGCCTGCCGGTCGATAATGCCTCGCTCGAACGGCTCGCCAAGGCCGCGCGCTCGGGCTGGCGCGACGGCAAGGGCGCGGCCGACATGGTCGAAAACTCTGCCAATGAACCTGGGGGCGGACGCTGGCGGACCGAAGCGATCCGCGCGGGGCGCGGCGACGATTTCCTGGTGTGGAAGATTACGCCCATTCTGGCCGCCGATCCGGTGGCGGAGCTTTGCGCGCAGCTCGACGGCAAGCTCGGCCGCGCGCTGGCGCAGGCCGGGATTGCCGCCGCGATTGTCGATCCCGACGGGCTGATCCGCGCCGCCAGCGCGGGATTTTCCAGCCGCGCCACCGGCGACGGGGCCGCGCTGCTCACCGGGCAGGAGTTCGTCGCCCAGCTCCGCCAGGACGACCGCGACCGGATCTACTGGTCGCGCGATGTCCGCAAATCCGCGCCGCTGACGATGTATTACCTGCCCGTGGTCGATCCCGATGCAGCGGGCAATCCCGATCCCGACACCACGCCCTCGCTGATGCTGCTCGCCGATACCGGGGTCGGGCTCGGCGGCGGCGGGGGCGATGCTGCGGCTGCCGTGCCGCATCTCGAAGCGCTGCTCGGCCAGCTCCCGCTCGGCCTCGCCATGGCCGACCGCGACGGGCGGCTGCTGTTCGCCAACCCAGCCTTCATGCGCGCCGCCGGGCTCGAGGGCGAGACGCCGCCGACCTACCCGACCGATCTGGTGGTCAGGGAAGACAAGGGCGCGCTGAGCGATGCGATCCGCCGCTTCGCGCAAGGCCCCGCCAACGCCGGCGACATCGCGGTGCGGCTGCGCGATTTGCCCGACG
Organism: Novosphingobium sp.; assembly: GCA_031421295.1. Lineage (GTDB taxonomy): Bacteria > Pseudomonadota > Alphaproteobacteria > Sphingomonadales > Sphingomonadaceae > Novosphingobium. The sequence continues at coordinate 6,505 of JANOOJ010000329.1, read as the reverse complement.
AGCCGGTCTCGCTCAGCCTCGCCGGGGTGCGCGGACTGGGCGAGGCGGCGGTGCTGCTCGGCCTGACCGATTCGACCGAGGAAACCCGGCTCAAGCGCCAGGTCGCGCAGGCCACCAAGATGCAGGCGGTCGGGCAGCTGGCAGGCGGGGTCGCGCATGATTTCAACAATGTCCTGACCGCGATCCTCGGCACCTGCGATCTCATGCTGTTCCGCCACACCCCGGGCGACAGCGATTACGACGACATCCAGCAAATCCGCGCCAATTCCAACCGCGCCGCCAGCCTGACCCGCCAGCTGCTCGCGTTCAGCCGCCAGCAGACGCTGCGCCCGCAAGTGCTCCAGCTGCCCGATGTGGTGACCGATGTTTCGACGATGCTCAAGCGGCTGATCGGCGAGAAGATCCGCTTCACCGTCACCCACGACCGCGATCTGGGCGCGGTGCGCGCCGATCCGACCCAGCTCGAACAGGTGATCGTCAACCTTTGCGTCAACGCCAAGGACGCGATGCTGGCGCGCAGCGAAAGCGGCGGCAAGCTCAGCCTCGCGACGCGGCGAATCACCGCGGCCGATGTGCGGGCGATGCGCAGCGAGATCATCCCGGCGGGCGATTACACCGCGCTGGTGGTCGAGGACAACGGCGGCGGCATCCCGCCCGAACACCTCGGCAAGATTTTCGAGCCGTTTTTCACCACCAAAGATCTGGGCAAGGGCACCGGGCTGGGACTTTCGACCGTTTACGGCATCGTCAAACAATCGGGCGGGTTCATCTTCGCCGACAGCGAAGTCGGCAAGGGGACCAAGTTCACCGTGTACCTTCCGGTGCACCACCCTGACCCCGCTCATCCTGAGCTCATCCTGAGCCCGTCGAAGGACGAAGGACACGCACCAACCCCGACCCAGCCCGCCAGCGCATGGGGCGGGGGCGGGCACATCCTGCTGGTCGAGGACGAGGACATGGTTCGCGCCGTCGCCGAACGCGCACTGGTCCGCGCGGGCTATACCGTGACCAGCGCCAGCGACGGCGAAGAGGGGCTGGAGTTCGTGGCGCTCGGCCGCCAGTTCGACATGGTCGTCACCGACGTCGTCATGCCCAGCATGGACGGCCCCGCGATGGCCCGCGAAATCCGCAAGCTGGTGCCCGGGCTGCCGGTACTGTTCATGTCGGGCTACGCCGAGGAGCAATTGCGCGAACAGATCGACATCGAGGATGCGCACTTCCTGCCCAAGCCGTTTTCGGTCCAGCAGATCAGCGATAAAGTCGGCGCGGTGCTGGGCAGCAAGAAGTGACCTCGCCGCCGCGCCTGATCGACCTCAGCCATGACATCGAGCATGGCATGGAGACCTTCAAGGGCCTGCCCGGCCCGCATATCTGCGACTATTGGACGCGCGAGGATAGCAAGGCGAACTACGACGACGGGTCGAGCTTCCAGATCGGCCGGATCGAGATGGTCGCCAACACCGGCACCTATGTCGATGCGCCGTTCCATCGCTACGCAGATGGTGCCGACCTTGCCGGGTTGGCGCTCGAATCGCTCGCCGCGCTCGATGGGCTGGTGATCCGTCGGCCCCATGCCGCGGGGCTGGCGACCGGACCCGAGGCCTTTGCCGGGCTCGATGTCGCGGGCAAGGCGGTGCTCATCGCCACCGGGTGGGACCGCAACTGGCGCACCCCGGCCTATTTTGCCGACCACCCGTTCCTCACCGAAGCCGCCGCGCGCCTGCTGGCCGAGCGCGGCGCGGCCTTCGTCGGGATCGATTCGCACAATATCGACGACACCCGCACCCGCCGCCGCCCCGTGCACACCATCCTGCTCGGCGCGGGGATTCCGATCGGCGAGCATCTCATGGGCCTCGACCGGCTGCCCGACGCCGGCTTCCGCTTCCACGCGGTGCCGCCGAAGGTGGTGGGAATGGGCACCTTCCCGGTGCGGGCTTATGGTGTGGTGGAGTAGGGGGGCAGTTCGACAATGGCGCTGCCCGGGTTGTTCATGTCGGGCTGTGCCGGGGAACAATTGCGCGAACAGATCGACATCGAAGACGCCCACTTCCTGCCCAAACCGTTTTCGGTCCAGCAGATCAGCGACAAGGTGGCGGCGGTGTTGGGGGCTGGGCTTATCCTTGCGATAAGGATCATCTGCCGTTGTTCGAGGACTCACAAAGCGTTATCGGTTAGAACTTGGCCATGAGCATTCGGACCTCAGACGACGTTACCGTTGATACAATTCAAAGACTTGTAGAAATGCAGGTTTTCGAAGACAGATCATTGGACTTTAAAAGTGGCCCGATTGGGCAGTCCGATGACGATAAAAAGGAGCTGCTGAAGGACGTTTCTGCCTTGGCTAATACGCAAGGGGGCCACCTTGTCATCGGTGTAGTGGAAAGCAGCGGTGTGGCCGTAAACGCGCCTGGAATTAAGCTGCCCGATCCCGACAAAGTGATATCTCGGATTGAAAATATCCTTCGCGATGGACTCCAACCTCGCCTGCCGTCCGTTCGAGTTTTATGGCTCCCATTAGATACTGGCAGGGGGTTCCTTGTGATCGCTGTTCCACGAAGTTGGGCTGCACCGCATCGGGTCACGTTTCGCGGCCATGATCGGTTTTATGCAAGAAACAGCAATGGAGTCTACGCATTGGACGTTCATGAACTTAAGGCGGCGTTTTTGTCGAACGAAGGTGTGCCTAACGCAATTCGAAAATTTCGAAAAGATCGGATATCCGGAATTATCAACGGTGATACGCCGATCCTCCTACGCCGTGGCCCCACGTATGTTTGTCACATCTTGCCGCTATCTGCGTTTGTACAGATGCAAGAGGTTGCTCTGGGGCTAGGGAAATTGCCTGGACCCATCCACGGTTCCGGCCATAGTGGTCGGCATACCATTGAGGGTTTTGTCACCTATTCTGGTGAGTTTGACCGGCAAGGCTTACCGAACCGAAATTACTCGCACACCTACCGCAACGGACGGGTGGAAAGCGTTTTTTGTGAGCAAGAGGATATTCTACCAAACCCCCAAATTGACCCGAACTACATCGAAAAGATAATTATTGAAGAGTTGGAAGCCAGATTTTCGTGGCTTGAACTAAGTGGTATTGAGGGTCCATTTTACATATTCCTTACGGTTTTATGGGCCAAGGGTCTACGATTTTTCCGTGAGTCCCACTATGTCCAGCTTCCTGCGATAGTAGGGCACCATCTCCAATTCCCCGAACTCGTTGTAGAACATCTTCCGATCAAAGTTGATATCGCACTTCGGCCACTTTTTGACCAGTTTGCCAATGCGTTCGGGCGAGATTCGTCTTGGAGTTACGGTGAAGATGGACATTGGAAGTCGAGTAATTGAAGTCCCGAAAGGTTCTGCAAACTGGTCGCAGATCTCTCATTCAAGCCGCTTCACGGGCCTTGCGGAAATCGGCGCGAATCTTTTCCGGGCTGCGCTTGCTGACGCCGGAAGCGAGACCCGTTTCGAGTTCCCGCTTCAGCGCAGCGGCATCGGTCGCTTGGCCGGTCTGGGGTGGCTCGGACTTCTTCATGCGAGGAACTTATGCCTCCGGTACCGATATGTCAAAATGACCATCCGGGGCTATCGGACACTTTGCTGAAATCGAATCCGCAGACCTGGCCGACCTCAGTTCGAATCGGCGCGGCTCAAGAATGGTTCACACGAAGACACGAAGATGCTGGGCCGTGCCGTCGGTGTCGTCCGCGCGTCTAGCGCGATGACTTTAGGTTGAACCACACAGCTCCCCTCCCCACCGGGGAGGGGTTGGGGAAGCGGGGCGTCCACACTGGCGTTGTACACCTCCACCCATCCTCCCCATCAAGGGGGAGGGGCTCGGAGATTTGATGCAGAGTCATCGCGCTCCAACCATTGCCTCGAGCCGGAGCGGAGGGGTATGCAGGGCGGCTTCGCCGCAAGCGGGGCATCTTCGTGTCTTCGTGTGAACCAATCCGAGCCCAAAGCCGCCGCTACGTTCAGGGGACTCGCCGCGCTTTCCTACAGCACCGGATGCTGCCATGCTCCGCAGCGGGCCAATGCAACCCGGTTGTCGCAAGGCCTTGCAATTACGGCTTCAGGGATGTGTTTCATCAACTAAACCTGCGCAAAGTCGCCGTTCCGGATCATCCGATCCGAACTCGATGAAATATTTTCGTTCCCCCCTTGTTCTATAAGAACAAACGCGATACACAGCGCTTAGTTGACCTTCCCGGTCAGTCATCTAGGCAAGGGGTTGAGCATATGGCTACCGCACTCAAGCTGGTTCAGGAAGGCAAGGATACGATGGATCGTCAGAAGGCGCTCGAGGCGGCGCTGGCGCAGATCGATCGCGCGTTTGGCAAGGGTTCGGCAATGCGGCTGGGCTCGAAGGAGACGATGCAGGTCGAGGTGATTTCGTCTGGCTCGCTCGGGCTCGATATCGCGCTCGGCGTTGGCGGGTTGCCGCGCGGCCGGGTGATCGAGATTTACGGACCCGAAAGCTCGGGCAAGACCACGCTCGCGCTCCACGTGATTGCCGAGGCGCAGCGCGGCGGTGGCACTGCGGCCTTCGTTGACGCCGAACATGCGCTCGATCCGGTCTATGCCAAGAAGCTCGGGGTCGATATCGACGAGCTGATCGTTTCGCAGCCCGATACCGGCGAACAGGCGCTCGAGATCGTCGATACCCTCGTGCGTTCGAATGCGATCGACGTGCTGGTGATCGATTCGGTCGCCGCGCTGGTCCCCCGCGCCGAGATCGAGGGCGAGATGGGCGATACCCACGTTGGCCTCCAGGCCCGGCTGATGTCGCAATCCTTGCGCAAGCTGACCGGCTCGATCAGCCGCTCGCGCTGCATGGTGATCTTCATCAACCAGCTGCGGATGAAAATCGGCGTGATGTACGGCAATCCCGAAACCACCACCGGCGGCAATGCGCTCAAATTCTACGCCTCGGTCCGCCTCGACATCCGCCGCACCGGGCAGATCAAGGACCGCGACGATATCGTCGGCAACACCACCCGGGTGAAAGTGGTCAAGAACAAGGTCGCCCCGCCGTTCAAGCAGGTCGAGTTCGATATCATGTACGGCGAAGGCATCTCCAAGATCGGCGAAATTCTCGACCTCGGGGTCAAGGCCGGGATCGTCGAGAAGTCGGGCGCATGGTTCAGCTATGACTCGATCCGGATCGGCCAGGGCCGCGAGAATTCGAAAACCTACCTCAAGGAAAATCCCGAACTTTGCGACAAGTTGGAAGCTGCGATCCGCAGCCAGACCGACAAGGTCGCCGAGGAGATGATGACCGGTCCCGACGGGGATGACGACATCTGATTCTCAAGGAGTGCTTGCCACCCTCCCGGGAGGCACTCGCGAACCAGGACCGGCGCGGCGCTCCCCCGGGGCCCGCGCCGGTCTTTTGGTTTTGGTCATCCCCGCGAACGCGCAGGATCGCTGGCCACCGGGTCGGGCCTCAAGGCCTGCACTCCCCGGTCAAGCCGGGGACGACGCACGCTGGCCAAGTTTCGCGATACACCCTAGCCTGCGCTAAACCCAGCAAAGGACCCGCCCATGACCTTGATCGTCCACCATCTCAACAACAGCCGCTCGCAGCGCATCCTCTGGCTGCTCGAGGAACTGGGTGTGCCCTACGAGATCAGGCACTACCAGCGCGACGCGGTGACCAACCTTGCCCCGCCCGAACTCAAGGCGATCCACCCCCTCGGCAAGTCGCCGCTGCTCGAGGAGGATGGCCGCATCATCCAGGAATCGGGCGCGATCGTCGAATATCTGTGCGAGCGCCATGGCGGCGAACGCTTCGTGCCCGAGCGCGGCACCGACGACCAGATCCGCCACCTCGAACTGATCCATTTCGCCGAAGGCTCGGCGATGACCCCGATCCTGATGCAGCTTTACCTCGGCCGCCTCGGCGATGCCGCCGCGCCGCTGCTCCCGCGCGTCGCCGAACAGCTCGCCGCCCATTTCGGCTACCTTGAAAGCGAACTAAACGACCACGGCCATTTCATCGGCAGCGACTGGTCGGCCGCCGACGTCATGCTCAGCTTCCCCGCCGAAGTCGCGCTGATGCGCGGGCAGGGCGGGAGCTATCCCAAGCTCGCCAAATTCGTCGCGGCAATCCACGCGCTTCCCGCCTGGCAGCGCGCCCGCGAAAAGGGCGGCGACTACTTCGGGATGTAGGCGCGCATGCCTGTTCCCATCCGGCTGATCGGCCTGCCCACCGACTGCAATTCGTCGTTCGAGCGCGGCCCCGCGCTCGCCCCCGCCGCGATCCGCGCCGCGCTGTGGAGCGAGCGGGGCAATCTGGCTTGCGAAGGCGGGCTGGAACTGGGCAGCGAGATCGCCCTCAAAGACTGCGGTGATCTGGCCTTGGCGGAAGGACCGGAGGATGATGCCGCGATCACCGCTGCGGTAACCGCTTGCCTCGCGGCGGACGCCGTGCCGATCCTGCTGGGCGGCGATCATGCGGTCAGCTTCCCGATTCTCCAGGCGATCCACTGCCGGCACGGCG
>JANOOJ010000328.1:0-3983 GCA_031421295.1 Novosphingobium sp. | reverse complement strand
GATCCGCAACTGGGTGGCGATGCAGGACGAGTTCGAGTGCCTCTATTTCCTCGCCGATCTCCACGCGATCAGCCAGCCTCACAATCCCGCCGAACTGGCAGCCAACACGCTGGAGATGACCGCCGCGCTGGTCGCCTGCGGAATCGATCCCGATCGCTCGACCCTGTTCAACCAGGCGCAAGTCCCCGCGCATGCCGAGCTGCAATGGCTGCTGGGCGGAACCGCGCGGATGGGCTGGCTGAACCGCATGACCCAGTGGAAGGACAAGGCCGGCAAGAACCGCGAAGGCTCCTCCACCGCGCTGTTCACCTATCCGGTGCTGCAGGCCGCCGATGTGCTGCTCTATCAGGCGACGCATGTTCCGGTCGGCGAGGACCAGAAGCAGCACCTCGAACTGGCGCGCGACATCGCGCAGAAGTTCAACAATGATTTCGCTTCGGAGGACGCGCCGGTCTTCACCTTGCCCGATCCAATCATCCCGCCCGAAGCCGCCCGGATCATGAGCCTGCGCGATGGCGCGGCGAAGATGAGCAAATCCGATCCCTCGGACATGAGCCGGATCAATCTGACCGACGATGCCGACACGATCATGCAGAAGATCCGCAAAGCCAAGACCGATCCCGAGCCGCTGCCCTCCGAGCTGGACGGGCTGGAGGGGCGGCCCGAGGCGGCGAACCTAGTGAGAATCTATGGCGCGCTGGCGGGCCGGACTCCCGCGCAGGTGCTGGCGGAGTTCGCCGGGCAAGGCTTCGGCAAGTTCAAGCCCGCACTGGGCGAATTGCTGATCGAAAAGCTCGCGCCGATCAACGCGCGCTTCGTCGAACTGCGGCACGACCGGCCTGCGCTGGAGGCGATTCTGCGCGAGGGTGCGGCGAAAGCCCGCACCCTCGCCGCGCCGACGCTGGACGCTGCATATCAAGCGCTCGGGCTGGTCCGCTGAAGCGAGCAACCTTATAAAATAACGACATTTTTCCTGCGGTCATTCAACCGCTATTCAGCCGTGCGGCGTTAGGCGAGTGGCATGTTATGACAGTCGGGCGCGGCTTGGGCTGCGTCGGCTGTGCGATTCGGAGTTCGTCGTAATGTCCAACACCACTGTTTCACGCGTTCGTCGCCTCAAGCTCGTTGCCGTCCCGCTCTTGCTCGCCAGTCTCGCGGCTTGCGCGCAGCCATTCAACGCGCGGGTCTCGCGCTTCCAGAGTCAGTTGCCCGCACCACAGGGCCAGACCTTCACGATCGTCGCCGATAATCCCGCGCTGGCCGGCGGGCTTGAGTTCTCGCAATATGCGCGGCTGGTTGCCGATCGGATGGCGGCACTCGGCTATTCGCCCGTCAACAACCCCGGCACAGCCAACCTCATCGTCCACTTCGACTATGGCGTCGACAAGGGGCGTGAGCGCATCCAGTCGACCGGGTTCGGCCGCGATCCGTTCTATTCGCCGTGGTTCGGTTATGGTCGCGGGTTCGGACACGGCGGCTACTACGGCGGCGGCCACTACGGCGGGGGCTTCGGTCGTTCCGGCTATTACCCGCGCGGCGGGTTCGGGAGCTCGTGGGGCTACGGCTGGCACGATCCGTTCTTCGATAGCGGCATCGAAAGCTACACCGTCTACACCAGCGGGATCGACTTGAAGATCGACGAACGCGGTGGTCGCCGCCTGTTCGAAGGCAAGGCCGAGGCGGTCTCGACCTCCAACCGCCTGCAGTATGTCGTGCCCAATCTTGTCGAAGCAATGTTCACCGATTTCCCCGGTAACTCGGGCGAGACCGTGCGCATCTCGGTCGCCCCGGAGAAGCGCCGCAACTGAACACGCACAAGTTCGACAATCACCGAGTGGGCGGGTCTGGCAACAGGCCCGCCCTTTTTTATGGACCCAGCGCCACGACCCCGCCGGTGCTCCCAAACCCGCCCTCGCCGCGCGCGGTCTCGTCCAGCTCGTCGACCTTGAGCCAGGTTGCGCGGACCACCGGGCCGAGGACGAGCTGTGCGATCCGGTCGCCGCGCAGGACTTCAAACGGACGGTCGCCGTGGTTGATCAGAATGACCTTGAGTTCGCCGCGATAGTCGCTGTCGATTGTGCCCGGCGTGTTGGGCACCGAAATGCCGTGCTTGAGCGCGAGCCCCGAGCGCGGGCGAACTTGGATTTCGTAGCCCGGCGGGATTGCCAGCGCGAGCCCGGTGGCGACCGCGTGGCGCGCGCCGGGGACGAGCGTCACATCTTCCGCCGCCAGCACATCCATGCCCGCCGCACCGCCGGTGGCATAGGCGGGCAGTTCGAGCCCTTCGAAATGGGGCAGTCGCTTGACGAGGACCGGGACTTCAGGTGGCGAGTGCAAGCGCAATCCTTTCAACCAGCGCGCGGCCGACTTCTTCCTTGGGCATTTCGGGCAGGCTCTCCACCCCACTGGCCGAGACGATATGCACCGTATTGACCGAACCGCCCATCACGCCCTTGCCGGTCGGGCCGGAGACGTCGTTGGCTATGATCCAGTCGGCCCCCTTGCGGCTGCGCTTTTCCTTGGCGTGTTCGAGAACATTTTCGGTTTCTGCGGCAAAACCGATCACCAGCCTGGGGCGTTTGGGGCCGCTGGCGACGGTAGCGAGGATGTCCGGGTTCTCGGTCAGGCGCAGCGCGGGCGGAGCCGAGCCGCGCTTTTTCATCTTTTCCGCCGCTTCGTCCATCGTCCGCCAATCGGCCACCGCCGCGACCATCACCGCGACATCGGCAGGCAGCGCGCGCTTGACTGCGGCGGCCATGTCGCGCGCGCTCTCGATGTCCACGCGGTCCACCCCCGGCGGCGTCGGCAACGCGACCGGGCCGGAAATCAGCGTCACCCGGGCACCGGCGACCGCAGCCGCGGCGGCAATCGCAAAGCCCTGCCGGCCGCTCGAACGATTGGCGATAAACCGGACCGGATCGATCGCTTCATAGGTCGGTCCGGCGGTCACCAGCACATGCTTGCCGAACAGCGGTCCTTCGACAGGCTCAGGATGAGCGGGTCTGTCGGGGGCAAAATCGGGCTGATCGGCCAACGGGTCGGCTTCCAGCAGTGCCGCCTCGGGTGCATCCGAGCGTTCGGAGACCGTGTGATTGAGCGCTTCCAGGTCGGTCGGCGGAGCAGCCTTGGCCTTGCCCTTCCTCGACAGCAGCGGCCCGGCGAGATCGACCACCGGCACCGGCGCTTCCTCGGGCAGCGGCAGCGCCATCAACGCCTCGTCGTCGATTTCTGTCTCGCCCTCGAGCGGGGCAATTGGCGTGCTGCGCGGGATCAGACCGGCCGACAGCCCGCCCAGTCCTTCACCTTCGGCAGGATCGGTGGCCGCGTTCGTAAACGGATCGAGCGTCAGCAGCTGGCCGATTGCCGCCCAGATCGCCTCGGGCTCGGGCAGGCGGCCCGCGCCGAACTCGCCGCAGGCCATCGGGCCTTCATCGGGGTCGAGCACCGCGATGCCATCGGCCATCAGCGTTTCGACATTGCGGCGGGTCGCGGGATGCTCCCACATCCGCACATTCATCGCCGGAACCGCGAGCACCGGCTTGTCGGTCGCCAGCAGCAGCGTGGTCGCGAGATCGTCGGCGATGCCGGCTGCCATCTTGGCCAGCAAATCCGCCGTCGCGGGGCAGACCACCACCAGATCGGCGGCACGACTGAGCTGGATATGCCCCATCTCGGCTTCGTTCTTGAGATCCCACAGCGTGGTGTGGACCGGGTTCTCGCTCAGCGCGGCGAGCGTCATCGCGGTGACGAACTTCTCGCCGCCGCTGGTCAGCACGCAGGTCACCTCGCCCCCGCCCTTGCGGATCAGCCGGACGAGCTCGCACGCCTTGTAGGCGGCAATACCGCCGCCGACGATCAGCAGGATGCGCGGGCTGCTCATTTCAAGCCGCTTGTGCATTGGCGTGTCCCCCCACGCAACAGGCTTTGGCCGGTGGTACGGGCTGGCCTTGGCGCAGTTGCTGGGGCACAAGAGCTAATTCCGG
>JANOOJ010000327.1:0-3162 GCA_031421295.1 Novosphingobium sp. | reverse complement strand
GGCGATCTCGATAGCCTGGGTGCCGGGTTCCAGCTTGCCAGCCACGATCTCGACATTCGCGGCGCGGGTAATCTGCTGGGCGACGAGCAGAGCGGCCACATCCGCGAGGTCGGGTTCGAACTCTACCAGTCGATGCTCGAGGACGCGATTCTCGAGGCCAAGGCGGGCGAGATCGGGCTCGCGCGCGCGCGGCAGGCGCTCAGCCCGCAGATCACCGTCGATGCGCCGATCATGATCCCCGAGGATTATGTTCCCGACCTTGCGGTGCGGATGGCGCTTTACCGTCGCCTCAACGATACCGAGGATCAGGCCGGGATCGAAAGCCTCGCCGCCGAAATGATCGACCGCTTCGGACCATTGCCCGAGGCGACCGCCAACCTCGTCAAGCTGATCGAGATCAAGCGCCAGGCCATCGAGGCCAATATCGCCAAGATCGACGTCGGCGCGAAGGGCGCGCTGGTCAGCTTCCAGAACGATAGCTTCCCCGATCCGTTGGGTTTGATCGCCTATACCGAGCGATTGGCCGGCATCGCCAAACTGCGGCCCGACCACAGGCTGGTGATTACCCGCAGCTGGAACGATCCCAAGGCCCGGCTGCACGGTCTGGCCCAGCTGACCAAGGGGCTGAGCGCGATTGTCAGGAAGGCGGCGAAGTAGAGCGGCTCTGCTCTTTTGGTTGCTGATACTACGTCCGTTCGTGGTGAGGAGGGACAGAGCGCAGCGAAGGCCCGTCTCGAACCACCCAGTGCTGCGCAAGCGCCCTTCGAGACGGCTTTCAGCCATTCGGCTTCAATGCCTCCTCAGGACGAACGGGGAGGGTTATTCGAAAAGACTACCCCGCGCCAAAACCCCGAACTCGCCAGCACTCATCGGCTGGGCGCGCAGGAAGCCCTGGTAAAACGCACAGCCCTCCGCCGCGATGGCTGCGCGCTGGGCTTCGCTCTCGATCCCCTCGGCGATCACTTCCAAATTGAGCGCCCCGGCCATCGCGACGATCGCGCGAAATACCGCGAGGTCGCGCGGGTCGGTGGCGATGCCATCAACCATGCTGCGGTCGAGCTTGAGGTAATGCAGCGGTAGCAGCTTGAGATAACGGAAGTTGCAGAACCCCGCCCCGAAATCGTCGAGCGCAATCCGCAAACCGCGCGCTGCCAGATCGGCCAACGCCAGCGCCGCGTGCTGGATTTCCCCGACCAGTGCCTGTTCGGTCACTTCGAGAGTCAGGCGATGCGCCGGAAAGCCGCTGGCCGCGATCACTTCCGCCAGTTCCTCCGCATAATTGCCGAGCGCGAGGTCGTTGGGAGTGACGTTGAGCGACAGCCGCAAATGCCCCGGCCAAGCAGCCGCGCCGGCCAAAGCCCGCCCTGCAATATGGCGCGACAGCGGAATCACATGATCGGCCCGCTCGGCAATCGCGAACAGCGCGCCAGCGCCGATCCGGCCCAGTTTCGGATGATTCCAGCGGGCCAGAGCCTCGGCCCCGGTGAGTGTGTCGTCGCTTGCCGAAAACTGCGGCTGGTAGAGAATTTCGATCTCGTCGCCGTCGATGGCCCGCAGCAAATCGGCCTCAAGCTGCGCGGCGCTCCGACCCGCCCGCGTCGCTTCGCCGTCGGCCCAGGCGACCCTGCGGCCCTGCTGGCTCTCCAGCGTGGCGAGCGTATGCGCGAGCCGGTCGAGCATCGAATCCGGCGCTTCGCCCTCAAGCCCGCGCACCAGCGCAACCCGCGGCGACAGGCGCAGCGCGCCGCCCGGCCCGGCAATCGGCTTGGCGATGCAATCGGCCAGTTGCCCGGCGAGGAACTGCCAGCGCTCGCGGCTGCTCGGCTGGTTCGAGATGAGCAGGAATTGGCCCCCTCCGCCGCGCCCGACCAGCCAGCTGCCGTCAAGCTCCGCCGCCGCGAACTGCTTGAGCCGCGCCGCGACTTCGGCGAGCGCGGCGTCGCCCGCCGCTGCGCCATAGGCAAGATTGATCGTATCGAACCGCCGCAGCCCGATCAGCGCGGCGTGAATCGTGGGGCCAGTGCCTTCGGCCAGCCACATATCGAGCCGCGCGCGCACGGCGTCACGGCCCGGCAAGCCGGTTACCGCATCCCGCGCAGGGTCGCGTTCGAGGAGGCTGGAGGCATCCATTCCGCTGCTCATAGCGCCAAGGCCTTGTGGATTCGTTGCCAAACCGTGCCCGTAGCCATATTGACCGGATGAACGGGCGGAAAAGGCTGTCACTATGTCGAAACCGGCGCGCTTGGCGCTTCTCGCCTCGCCGACCGACCGTGCGCAGGATGCAGCCGATGCGCTGGCGCGGTCGCATGACTGGGTGCCGTTGGGTGAAGCCGAAGCGGTGGTGGTGATCGGCGGTGACGGTTTCATGCTGCAAACGCTCCACCACATGCTCGACGAAGGGCGCGTTCTGCCCGCCTATGGGGTGAATCTGGGCACCGTCGGCTTCCTGATGAACAAGCACAAGAGCAGCCGGACCCTCGCCGAGCGGGTCGCGCGCGCGCGCCATGTTGCGGTCGCGCCGCTGGCGATGACCGCGACCACCGGTAGCGGCAAGCAACTGACCTTCAACGCGATCAACGAAGTATCGCTGCTGCGCGAAACCCGCCAGACCGCCTCGCTCGAAGTCTCGGTCAACGGCAAGGTGCGCATTCCCAAGCTGTCGTGCGACGGTGTGCTGGTCGCAACCCCGGCGGGTTCCACCGCCTACAACCTCTCCGCCCAAGGCCCGATCCTGCCGCTGGGATCGAACATGCTGGCGCTGACCCCGATCAGCCCGTTCCGTCCCCGCCGGTGGCGCGGGGCGATCCTGCCCGATCATTACGAGATCGAGTTCCGCGTGCTCGATCCGGACAAGCGGCCGGTCGCAGCGGTAGCCGATCAAAAGGAATTGCGCGATATTCTCGCGGTGAAGATCGCGATCGACCGCGAGCAGCAGCTCACCCTGCTGTTCGATCCCGGTCGCACGCTGGAAGAGCGCATCTTTGCCGAGCAGTTTCAAGTTTAGAGACCTTGCCAACTGTCGGCGCGCTGCATATAGGCGCATCCTTGCCTGGGAGACTGGGCCTGCCCGAAAGGGCTGCTCCCCGATAGCTCAGCGGTAGAGTAGGTGACTGTTAATCACTTGGTCGTTGGTTCGAATCCAACTCGGGGAGCCATTTTCTA
>JANOOJ010000326.1:0-11371 GCA_031421295.1 Novosphingobium sp. | reverse complement strand
GCCCAAGTCCGACGAAGTGATGGAGAAGAAGCCGAGCGAAGTCACCGAAGCGCTCGACGCCTTCCTCGCCGACTATCTGTTCCCGCCCAAGGACGACGGCACCGACCCGCGGCTGTGCCCCAAATGCCAGGAGGGGCGGCTCTCACTACGCGGCGGCAAATATGGCGCGTTCATCGCCTGCGCGAACTATCCCGAGTGCAAATACACCCGCAAATTCGCCCAGCCCGGCGGGGCCGAGGGCGAGGATGGCGCGCTGGGCAAGCATCCCGAAAGCGGCGAGGACATCTCGCGCCGGGTCGGCCGCTTTGGCCCCTACATCCAGCTGGGCGAGGGCAAGGAGGCCAAGCGCAGCTCGATCCCCAAGGACATTCCCGAGCTCGATCTCGATTGGGCGGTTAAGCTGCTCAGCCTGCCGCGCAGCATCGGATCGCATCCCGAAAGCGGCGAGCCGATCACCGCCAGCATCGGTCGCTATGGGCCTTATCTGGCGCATAACGGCAAATACGCCAAACTGCGCTCGACCGCCGAGGTGTTCGAAACCGGCATGAACAGCGCGGTGACCAAGCTGGCCGAAGCTGCCGCAGGCGGGGGCCGGGGTGCCCGCACCGCCGCCGAACCGCTCAAGACCTTCGGCCTGCACCCGACCTCGGGCGGCGAGATGAAGCTCATGGCGGGGCGCTATGGCCCTTACGTCACCGATGGCACCACCAATGCGACCTTGCCCCGCGACAAGCAGCCCGAAGACCTTACCGCCGAGCAAGCCGTGGTGCTGATCGACGAGCGCGCTGCCAAGGGACCGGCGAAGGGCAAGGGGCGGAAAAAGGCACCGGTGACGAAGAAGGCCGCACCGAAGAAGGCGGCGGCGAAGAAATAACCCGTCGTCCCCGGCTCGACCGGGGACCGCTGGCCTCATCGACGCTACATTGCACCGATGAGGCCAGCGGTCCCCGCGTGCGCGGGGACGACGGAAAAGGAAACACGATGCGAGGCGGTTACACCTACATCATGGCCAACCGGATGTACGGCGTACTCTACATCGGCGTCACCGCAGATATCGTCTCGCGCCTCCACCAGCACAAGACCGGCCTCGGTTCTCGCCACTGCCGTCGCTATGGCATCGACCGGCTTGTTCTGGTCGAAGAATATCCCACCATCGAAGAGGCCATTGCGCGCGAAAAACAGCTCAAGAAGTGGGAGCGTCCGTGGAAGATCGAATTGATCGAGGCGGCGAACCCTGAGTGGCAAGATTTATCGAAATATCACCTGTAACCGTCGTCCCCGCGAATACGGGAACCGTTGGCCGCATCAACGCCACCTCGCATCGACGAGGCCAGCGGTCCCCGGTCAAGCCGGGGACGACGAGTGTTGCGTCGTCCCCGCGAACGCGGGGACCGCTGGCCTCCACGCGAAACCTCCGCTACTCCCACCCCATGACCGAGCAATTCACCCGCCACCGCCAGCCGTGGAAATCGGACGAAGTGCAGAAACTCCACGTCCTGGCGGGCAAGGGCAAAGGCCTGCGCGAAATCGCCAAGGCGCTGAACCGCAGCGAGGAATCGACCAAGGACCGGGCGAAGAACGACGGGCTTACCATTGCGAAATTGCGGTAGATCGCTTATTCGGCGGGAGTGCTCATTTTTCCTGTAGTTATTTCGGCCGCCTTAATGATCGTTCCAGAAATGCGTGCGTTTGAATCGCAACAGCTTTTGCGATACTACCCGAGCGACTTCCTTAGCCGAGAAAAGTCTGCTGGAGCAGTTGTCAGCTACGTCGTTTCTCCACAAGGTCGTATCATTTCGTGCGTGATGAATAGTTCGATAGGTGACAGCGCACTCGCCGCGAAGATATGTGGATTTGTCCAGCGTGTCAGGACCCGCCCCGGAAAAACCGCAGCAGGGAAGCCTATCTATGCGCTGGTCAGGACGCTTGTTCGCTTCACCATCCCCGGGACAGAGCAAGGGGAAGAGGTGGCGCGAGCATCGCAGGCGCCCGATATTCAGCTTACCCTGAACCGGTTGCCGCACAGTGCTTCGAACAGCCTCGATCTAAAGGTAAATCTTGAAGTCGGCGCGGACGGTCACATCGCTCGTTGCGAAACAGCCGATGGCACGAGTGATTCTGTTGTGCGCTTGGCATGCGCGGAAGTCGCCACGTTGAGGCTCGGTGTCGTCCAAGGTGCAGAACGAGAAGCTGTGCCGTACGTCACACAGCTGAAAGTCCGGTTGAACAAATCGGTGAACTGAGGCCTACCTTACCCACTCCAGCCCGATTTCCTCGAAGATTTCCTTATTGTCCGACCAGTTCTCTTCCACCTTCACGTGGAGGAACAGATGGACCTTCACCCCGAGCAATTCGGCCAGTTCCTTGCGCGCCGCCTCGCCGATTGCCTTGAGCTTGCTCCCGCCTTTGCCCAGCACGATGCCCTTCTGGCTGTCGCGGGCGATGACGATTTGCTGGTGGATTTCGACCGAGCCGTCCTTGCGCTGGGTGTAGCTTTCGGGCCGCACCGCGCTGTCGTAGGGCAGTTCGTCGTGGAGCTGGCGGTAGAGCTGTTCGCGGGTGATTTCGCAGGCCAATAGGCGCTCGCTGGCGTCGGAGACCTGGTCTTCGGGATAGTGCCACGCGCTTTCGGGCATCAGCTCGGCGAGCCGCGTCTTGAGCTGCGCCACGCCGTCGCCGGTGAGCGCGGAGACGAAGAACACCTCGTCGAACCCGGCGGCTTCGGTCAATTCCTGTGCGGCGATCAGCAGCGGTTCCTTGGGCGTCTCATCGACCTTGTTGAGCACGAGGATCTTGCGCTCGGGGCGGTCCTTGAGCGAGGCGAGAATTTCGGCGAGGTAATCGCGGCGCTTCTTGCGGCCATCGACCACCAGCAGGATCGCGTCGGCTTCCTGCGCGCCGTCCCATGCGGCGCTGACCATCGCGCGGTCGAGGCGGCGTTTGGGGGCGAAAATCCCCGGCGTATCGGCCAGGATGAGCTGGGTTTGGCCTTCGAGCGCGATCCCCATCAGCCGCGCGCGCGTGGTCTGCGCCTTGGCACTGACGATCGCGACTTTCTGGCCGACCAGCGCATTGACCAGCGTGGATTTCCCCGCGTTGGGCGCGCCGAGCACCGCGACCAGTCCGCAATGCGGGGTCATGGGTTTAGGCCCACGATTTGAGGTAGCGCGCGTGCTTCGACAGGCTCAGCATGAACGGGATTTGAGACAAAGGCCCACTCCCACTCCCGTTCGTCCTGAGCTTGTCGAAGGACCCGCGCAACGGTTGCCCAAAATGCCATCATCCGAACTTCCGCAAAAATTCCGCCGCCGCAGCGGTTTCGGCTTCCTGCTTGCTCGTGCCCTCGGCCTCGGCTTCGCCCACGCCCTTGACCGCCACTGAGACTGTGAAATTCGCCGCGTGATCGGGTCCGGAGCGGGTGACGAGGCGATACTCGGGCATCTTGCGGCGATTACCCGCGGCCCATTCCTGCAACGCCGATTTGGGATGCTTGCTCTGCCCGGTCTTGCCCGCGACCGCATCGGCCCACAGGCGGCGGACCATGTCGCGGGTCACTTCGAAGCCCTGCGTGACAAAGCTCGCGCCGATCAGCGCTTCCATCACATCGCCCAGGATATTGTCGCTGTCATACCCGCCGTCGTCGCGCGCCTGCTTGCCGAGCCGGATGTGCTGGCCAAGGTCGATCGCGCGCGCCACCTCGGCGCAGGTGACGCGGCTGACCAGCGCGTTGAGGCGCTGCGAGAGGCGGCCCTCATCCCCGGTTTCCAGCTCGTGGAGCCATTCGGCGATGACCATGCCGAGCACCCGGTCGCCGAGGAATTCGAGCCGCTCGTAATCGCGCGCTTCGCCGGTGCTGCCATGGGTCAGCGCCTCGCGCCACAGCGGTTCATCGACTGGCGCCCGCCCGGCCAGTGCGGTGAGAAAATTATGGGTGGGGCGATCGAGCGCCACGATCAGAACATACCCCCGATACGGTCCCAGCGGGCGGCGGTGAACCAGGTCCACGGCTTGAGCCATTCGGCCGAGCCATCGGTGGACCACATCATCACCGTCGCGCGGCCGACCAGATTGGCCTGCGGGACCAGCCCGATCCCGCCGCCGGCCATCGCTTCGAACCGGCTGTCCATCGAATTGTCGCGATCGTCGCCCATCAGGAACAGCTGACCCTCGGGGACCACCACTGGCGCGGTATCGTCCTGCGGCCGTGGGCCGAAATCGAGCACTTCGTAGCTCTCACCCCCCGGAAGTGTCTCCTTGAAGCGCGGGTAGTGGCAAACCGGGGTGCCATCGGCGCGGCGCGCATCGAATTCGGGCGCGTAGCATTTTGTGTTCGGGGTCACCGCGATCTCGAAATCGGCGAGGCGTTGTTTGGGAATGGGAAGGCCGTTCAGATAAAGCTGCCCGCCGAGCATCTGCAGCGTATCGCCGGGCAGGCCGATCACGCGCTTGATATAGTCGGTGTCGTTGGCCGGCGGGGCCTTGAAAATCACCACGTCGCCGCGCTCGGGCTGGCTGGCGAACAAGCGCCCCGGGATCAGCGGCGCGCTGAACGGCAGCGAGTATTTCGAATAGCCATAAGGCCATTTGGCGGCGAGCAGATAATCGCCGTTCTGCAGGCGCGGCAGCATCGATTCGCTGGGGATCGAGAAGGGCGAGAAGATGAAGCTGCGGAAGATCACCACGATCGTCACCAGCTTGAGCAGGAAAACGAAGAAGCTGTCTTCCTTCTTCTCGGGCTTGGCGGGGGCAATCGGCGCGGTTTCGGCGGTCGTATCGGTCATGGTGGCGTCCATGTTGGGTTAGCTTCCTGTCGTCAAGCAAAGGCGGTGTATTGCCTATATAGGTCACATTGCGCGAACGGAACAGGGACGCGGCGCTTGAATAGGATTTCAGCCCCTTGCGCGCCTTGCCGCCTGCGGCATAGGGCAGGGCGACAGGAGTTCGAAAGGCGATGGCGATGAGCGATACCGTAACCGCTGCTTGGGCGCGATTAGCGGCACTTCCCAAGCCGACGCTCGCCGAGTTGTTCGGGCAGGCGGGGCGACTGGAGCGCTATGCCAAGGTGCTCGACCTGCCGGGCGGGGCGATCCGCTTCGACTGGTCGAAAACCCATCTCGATGACGCGCATGTGGCGGCATTCGAGGCGCTGGCCGAGGCGCAAGGATTCGCTGCGCGACGCGCGGCACTGTTCGCGGGCGAGGCGGTCAACACCACCGAGGGCCGCGCCGCCGAACACACCGCGCAGCGCGGCGTGGGCAAGGACACCAGCGTCGAGGAGGCCGCCGCGCTCCACGCCCGGATGCGGATGCTGGTCGAAGCAATCCACCAGGGCGTGCTGGGCGAGATCAAGCATCTGATCCACATCGGCATCGGCGGTTCGGCGCTTGGTCCGGCGCTGGCAATCGATGCGCTGGCCCGGGACGGGGCGCAAATCGGTGTAAATGGGGTCGACGTTCACGTCGTCTCGAACATCGATGGCTGCGCGCTGGAGGCTGCGTTCCGGGCCTGCGATCCGCAAACCACGCTGGTTGCGGTGGCCTCCAAGACTTTCACCACCATCGAAACGCTGACGAACGCGCAAAGTGCGCTGTTGTGGCTGGCGGAGAACGGCGTGGCGGACAATTACGGCCGGGTCATCGCGCTCACCGCCGCGCCCGAGAAGGCGGTCGAATGGGGCGTCGATGAAACCCGCGTGCTGCCGTTTCCCGAGAGCGTCGGCGGGCGCTATTCCTTGTGGTCGTCGATCGGCTTTCCGATTGCGCTGGCGTTGGGCTGGCCGGAGTTTGCGGAATTTCTCGACGGGGCGGCGGCGATCGACCGGCATTTCCGCGATACCGATGGCGCGGAAAACCTGCCGCTGCGCGCAGCCTTTGCGGATCAGTATTACACCCGCCTGCGCGGCTGCCAGACGCGGGCCTGCTTCGCCTATGACGAGCGGCTGCGGTTGCTGCCATCCTATCTCCAGCAGCTCGAGATGGAATCCAACGGCAAGGCGGTGACGCTGGACGGCCAGCCGCTCGACGGCCCCTCCGCGCCGGTGACCTGGGGCGGGGTGGGGACCGATGCGCAGCATGCGGTGTTCCAGCTGCTCCACCAGGGTACCAACCTCGTGCCGGTGGATTTCATCGCCAGCATCGCCCCGGGCGACGATCTCGATCCGCTGCATCACCGCATCCTGCTGCAGAATTGCTTTGCCCAGGGTGCGGCGCTGATGGCCGGGCGCGAGAGCAGGGACGGCGCGCGCACCTATCCGGGCGACCGGCCCTCGGCAACAATACTGGTCGACGATCTGACCCCTGCCACACTGGGCGCGCTGATCGCCTTCCACGAGCACCGCACCTTCGCCAATGCGGTGCTGCTGGGGATCAACCCGTTCGACCAGTTCGGGGTCGAACTCGGCAAGGAAATCGCCAACCAGATCGCGGCGGGCGGGACGAAGTTCGATGTAAGCACAGAGGCGCTGCTCGCGGCGGCGGGGATCGGGTGACGGCGGACCGTCTCAATCTTTGCGGGAATTATCCCAAAGCACGCCGCGCTCATCCTCGGGGCTGAACTTTTCCTTGCTGACAGGAAGCGGCACAGTTTCGAAGGCCGATTTCGGTCCCGACAATTTGGCGTCCTGGCCGAACAGTCGGCGTCTCTTGGGCATGCGGGTTCTCCTGGACAAGCTGACTGTGCGGGACCCGTCGTTTCCTTGATCGGAACTTCTCCCAATTCTATGCGCCAGGGGCGGTGTACGAACGCCTGCCGAACGTCCCCAAAATCCGGTAAAATTCAGAGATTGGAAACCGCAGTCGCTTACCAAGCTCGCGATCGCACGCTCGCCGGCAAAAGCGATTGGCAATCGCTCCCGGCCCGCGCCATATCGCGCCTTGCAACAGGAGCGTGCGATGCCACAATACGATTACGACCTCTTTGTCATCGGTGCAGGCTCGGGCGGCGTTCGCGCCAGCCGCATCGCCGCGTCCTATGGCGCGCGGGTAGCGGTGGCCGAGGAACACCGGATCGGCGGGACCTGCGTGATCCGCGGCTGCGTGCCCAAGAAGCTGCTGGTCTATGGCTCGCACTTTGCCGAGGAACTGCAGGACGCGGCGCATTACGGCTGGACGGTCAAGGAGATGTCGTTCGACTGGACCCGGCTGCGCGACACCGTGCTGCGCGATGTCGACCGGCTGGAAGCGGCCTACACCGCGACGCTCGACAACAACAAGATCGAGCGTTTTCATGAGCGCGCGACCGTCACCGGTTCGCATTCGGTCAAGCTGGCCACGGGGCGCGAAATTACCGCCAAATTCATCCTCGTCGCGGTCGGTGCCTGGCCGGTCTTGGCCTCGATCGAGGGGGTCGAACACTGCATCACCTCGAACGAAGTATTCCACCTCCCCGCGCTGCCGGGGCGCGTGGTGATCCAGGGCGCGGGCTATATCGCGATGGAGTTCGCGGGGATCTTCAACGCGCTGGGCTGCCACGTCACCGTGGTCAACCGCAGCGACGTGATCCTGCGGGGCTATGACGAAACGCTGCGCGACCGGTTGCTGCAAATCACCATGGCGCGCGGGATCGAATACAAGTTCCATTGCCCGATCTCGAAGGTCGAAAAACTGGCGGATGGCTCGCTGCTGGTCCACGCCGGCAAGCACGATCCGATCCCCGCCGATGTCGTGCTGGTTGCCACCGGTCGCCAGCCCAAGACCGCCGATCTCGGCCTCGACAGTGCCGGGGTAGAACTGGGCGAGAGTGGCGAGATCAAGGTCGACGAATTCAGCCAGACGAGCTGCGCCAGCATCTATGCGGTGGGCGATGTGACCAACCGGGTGCAACTCACCCCGATCGCGATCCGCGAAGGGCAGGCCTTTGCCGATACGGTGTTTGGCGGCACCCCGCGCAGCATTTCCTACGAACATATCCCCAGCGCGGTCTTCTCGCAGCCGCCGCTCGCCTCGGTCGGGCTGACCGAGGGGCAGGCGCGCAACCAATACGGCAACATCAAGGTCTATTCGTCGGATTTCCGTCCGATGAAGAACGTCTTTGCCGAGCGGCACGAGCGCGGACTCTACAAGATGGTGGTCGATGCCGGGACCGACAAGATCCTGGGGCTGCACATGATCGGGCCCGAAGCCCCCGAAATCCTCCAGGCGGCAGCCATCGCGGTGCGCGCCGGGCTGACCAAGGCGGATTTCGACGCGACCGTCGCGCTGCATCCGAGCATGGCCGAAGAGCTGGTGCTGATGCGCTAGGTTGCATTTCGCAACCAATCAGCTAAGCTCTCGCCGGAACAGGGAGAGCCGATCATGCGATTGCAGGGCAAGACCGCGCTGGTCACTGGTGGCACCGACGGAATCGGCGCGCACATCATCCGCCAGCTTCGCGACAAGGGCGTGACCGTGATCACATCGGGGCGCAATGCCGGGCGTGTCGCCGCGACCCACGCCGACGGGTTCGAGGTGATCCAATGCGATCTTTCGACATCGAAAGGCGTCGAGGCGCTGCTCACCGGGCTCGGTGACCGACCGATCGACATTCTGGTCAACAACGCCGGGGCCGGGGTCGATCACGACTTCCGTGTCGCCGCGCCGGATATATTGGCGGCTGACGCCACAATTTTCCTTAACCTCAATGCGCCGATGCACCTGATCACCCGACTAGTGCCAATGCTCACCGCACGGCCCGAAGCGCTGGTGGTCAACGTCACATCGGGTCTGGCGATCGCACCGCGGGCGGGCGGCCCGGTCTATTGCGCAACCAAGGCGGGCTTGCGCAGCTATACGCAGGCGCTGCGCCACCAGTTCAAGGATACCGGAGTCCATTTCATCGAAGCGTTGCCGCCGATAGTGGAAACCAAGATGACGGCCGGGCGCGGCAACGCCAAGATGTCGGCAAGCGAATGTGCCCGCCAGATCGTTCGCGCGATGGAACGCGGGGCGGACGAGGCCAATGTCGGGCAGACCAAGCTGCTGCAAATGATCCATTCGATCTCGCCCGCGCTGGCGCGTCGGATCATGATCAAGTTCTGAGCTGCCACCTCCCGATTTAGCTACGCAAAATGGAGAGGAACTATGCGATCGAATAGGGCACCACCCCGCGCTGGTCGGGATTGACCGAGATGGCGCGATCGCTGGGCGGGAAGGCACGCTGGTCGCAATCGGGGCGCGGGCAGATGCGGCAGGATATGCCGATCCGGGTCGCGCCACGTCCCGAAGCAACGTCGAGCCCGTCGGCATAGACGAATTCATGTGCGTGGACGGCCTCGCAGCCCAGCGCGACGGCATAGCGGCGCGGACTGCGATCATAGCGCCCCGAAGGCTTGACCAGCCCCTTGGCCATCGAGACATAACGCACCCCGTCGGGGGTTTCGGCGAGCTGGACCAGGATGCGATCGGGGATCGCTACCGCCTCATGCACGATCCACAGCGGGCAGGCCCCGCCGAACCGCGCGAATTGCAGCCGCGTGGCGGAGTGGCGTTTGGTGATGTTGCCCGCCATGTCGACCCGGCAAAAGAAGAACGGCACGCCCTTCGCGTCCTCGCGCTGCAAGGTAGAGAGGCGGTGGCAGGCCTGCTCGAAGCTGGTCCCGAACGCCCCGGCCAGCCGGTCGATGTCATGGCGCATCGCGCGCGCTTCCTTGCGAAAGTGGCGATAGGGCATCAGCAGCGCGCCGGCCGCGTAGTTGCACAGCCCCACGAACAGCAACTGGCGCGAGGCGGCGCTTTTGAGCGCGGCATCCTCGACCACCGCAGAGATTTCGTCCTTGAGCGCCAGCGCGGCGAGCTGGTGCGCGAGCTGGAAGCGGCGGCTTTCGACCGGTTGACCCGGATCGATGGTCAGATGGCCCATTTCCGCGTCGTAGCTGCGCAGTCCGGCATTGCCCGAATAGAGCAGCGAGACCGACAGGGCATCGCGCAAATAGGTCTCGATCGCGGGGATGTCGGGGGTTTTCCCGCCCAGCCGCGCAGCAAGTGCTTCGGCTGCGCGATCGAGCGTATCGACGTAATTGTTGGCGAGGTGGAACCAGTCGCGGACCTCTTCCCACGGCAGGCGCGCGGTGCCGCTGGTGTCGTTGGCGAGCGCTTCGTCGACCATCTGCAGCCGCTGGCCGGCGCGGCGATAGGCTTCGTGCAGCGCGATGAAGCGTTCGGCCAGCAGTGGCTGCTGCTCGGCAAAGCGGGCGAGTTGGGCGGCATCGATCGCTTCGGCGAACAGCGGGTCGGCGTTGGCATCGCGCAGGGCGGCGAGCCGGGTTTCGGAGGAGCCCGCCCCGATTTCGCGCCAGTCGAGCGGGAAAGCACGGCTTAGCCGCTCGATCAGCGCCGGGGTCAGCGGGCGGTCGTCGTTCTCCAGCTGTGACAAATACGACGGACTGATGCCCAGTTGCGCGGCGAGTGCAGCTTGGCGCAGCCCGCGTTCGGAGCGGATGATGCGCAGGCGAATGCCGGCGAAGATGCGAGGAGGGCTGGGCATGGGCGGCGTCCTTTGGGCCAGCATCGCGCGCGGCCTTCGACAAGCTCAGGCTGAGCGGGTGTAGATGGCAAGAGTTTTCAATTCCTGTCAGCCCAACTACCAGGCGCCGCTCATACTGAGCTTGTCGAAGCACGCGCGCCAAGCTTGCCTCAATCGCCTTCGCTTTGCAAACTATCAGTTTGCAACTTTGCAAATTCACATTGGACATTGTTGCATTGGTGACGCATGCCCGACACTTCGTACTGTATCGGAGCGAGACCGCATGTCCGCAAATATCGCCGAAATGGACCAACGCTGCGCCGCCGCGCGTCTCGGCGGGGGGCAGAAGCGGATCGACGCCCAGCACGCCAAGGGCAAGCTGACCGCGCGTGAGCGGCTCGAAATCCTGCTCGATGAGGACAGCTTCGAAGAGCTCGATATGTATGTCGAGCACAATTGCACCGATTTCGGGATGGAAGACCAGATCGTCCCGGGCGACGGGGTGGTCACCGGCAGCGGCACGATCAACGGCCGCTTGGTCTATGTCTACAGCCAGGACTTCACGGTGTTCGGTGGCTCATTGTCCGAACGTCACGCGCAGAAAATCTGCAAGGTGATGGACAATGCGATGAAGATCGGCGCGCCGGTGATCGGGCTGAACGACAGCGGCGGCGCGCGGATTCAGGAAGGCGTCGCTTCGCTCGGCGGCTATGCCGAAGTATTCCAGCGCAACGTCCTCGCCAGCGGGGTCGTGCCGCAGCTCTCGCTGATTATGGGTCCCTGCGCGGGCGGGGCGGTCTATTCGCCGGCGATGACCGACTTCATCTTCATGGTGAAGGATTCGAGCTATATGTTCGTCACCGGCCCCGACGTGGTCAAGACCGTGACCAACGAGATCGTCACCCAGGAAGAGCTGGGCGGGGCGATCACCCAT
>JANOOJ010000325.1:0-3467 GCA_031421295.1 Novosphingobium sp. | reverse complement strand
CCGCCGCCGACGATCAGCAGGATGCGCGGGCTGCTCATTTCAAGCCGCTTGTGCATTGGCGTGTCCCCCCACGCAACAGGCTTTGGCCGGTGGTACGGGCTGGCCTTGGCGCAGTTGCTGGGGCACAAGAGCTAATTCCGGGTTAACGGGGGGAGTTACCACATGCGCCTGATCCTGACTGGCTTGATCTTTCTGGCGGGGATGTTCGACCTGTTCCTGGGCCTTGGCTTTCTGCTGAGTCCGGCGAGTTCGGCCACGACTTTTAATCTCGCGCCGCTCGGCAATGGCGGACTTGCGGTATTGCGGGCCGATTTCACCGCCTTTTTTTGCGTTGCCGCCTTCTGCATGATGTGGGGCGCGTGGCGCCGGAATGGCGATCTGCTGCTGGTGCCCGCCGCGCTGTTCGGCACCGCGCTGCTCGGGCGGACGTTGAGCGTCGTGCTCGACGGAACCTATCCCGGATTCGCCGTGCCGATGGCGGTCGAGGCGTTTCATGTCGTGTTGCTGATCGCCGCTTGGCGCATTCTGCCGCACCACAAGATCGAAGAAATCGCGGGCTAGCTTCGAGCGAAGCTCACGTTCCACAAGGATTTCAGCGCGCGCGTGGCGAAAGCGAGGCCGATGAACATCGCGGGCGCGACCATCGCGCCCCAATAATAGTTGTCGTTCCGCCCGGCGATCATGAAGGCTGCGGCATACCCAAGATAAAGCAGCGCGCCGAAACTCCCCGCCGAACTTCGCCAGCCGGACCAGCCCAGCGCCATCAGCACCACCAGCGGCCCGGCAATGAAATGCGGCAGGAAGCGCAGATTGCTCGACAGCACTATATCGGACAACCAGCCCGAGAGTCCGCGCAGGGCCAGCCATGAGGCGGAATGACCGTCGCCGGGGAGGACATGTTGCTCCACCAGGCCGAGGTGGATCGCCAGCCCGATCAGAAATGCCGCTGCCAGCACCATCCACGCCGCAGTTTCCTTCCAGTCGCGCCGCCAAGCCGCCATCGCCCCCATTAGCAGCACGAAGGGCAGCGCATGTTCGCGGATCGCGAGGGCCAGCGCGGCGACTGGCACTGCGGCCAGCCACTTGCCCGGTCGGTGCAGGCCAAAGGCCAGCGCCAGCAGCATCCCCGACCACATCTCATGCAGCGCGAAGAAATAGCGGTTGGTCCCCAGCGACACCCCGATCAGCAGCAGCGCCATCGCCAGCGGGCGGCGCTTGATCCCGCCCGGCTCTTCGCCAAGCCGCTGCCACCATGCCGCCAGCACCGCCAGCACCAGCAGGATCGCGGCAAGTGCCAGCCCGGTGTCGCCCAGCGCGACCTGAATATAAACCAGCGTCGGCAGGCGCACCGCCAGTCCCGGGCGAAGTGGAAAGTCGCTGCGACGATGCTCTTCGGCGATGAAATCGTAGTAGCGCTCGCCGCCGCGAACCCGCGCGACCGCGCGGTCATAAAGCGCAAGATCGTTGTCGCGCGCTTTTTCGGCGGTTTGCTCCTGCCCGAACGCCGGGGTGGAAATCGTTCGCGCGCCAATGCCGATCGGGACCAGTGCAGCGGCAACGAGCAGCCCCGCCAAAACCGCCAGCAGCAGCCGCGCTGGAAGGCGCGGCCAAAGCGCAAAGCGATCGTCGCCGGCCCGATCCATAATTTCCCCTATTCCGCCCCAAATTCCAGCGCTTCTGTGCAATGCCCGCATCCATCGCGCAAGTTGTCGCACGCTAACTTGCCATTCAGGCCTTGCATCCTACATTGCGCAAGTGTCCGCAGTGGCGGATCAAGGAGCGACGATGAACGACGAACAGCCCAGCGGAAACCCATGGATGAAAAGCCTGCTGATGTGGGGCGGCATTTTCATGGCCGTGCTGCTGGTTGTCTCGCTGTTCGGCGCGCGCGGCGAAGTGGCAGGCACCGCGATTGGCTATTCCGATTTCCGCACGCGCGTAGTCGAAGGCAGTGTTGCTAGCGTGCAGGTCGGGAGCGACCGGATCGTCGGAAAGTACAAGAACGGCGATGCCTTCACCACCGTGCCGATCCCCAATGACACTTCGTTGCCCGATCTGCTCCAGAAAAGCGGCGTGAAATATGCCGGCAAGGCGACCGAAGAGCCCAATCTGCTGCTCTACATCCTGATCCAGGCGCTGCCCTTCATGCTGATCCTCGGGGTCGCGTTCTTCGCGCTCAAGCAGGTCCAGAAGAGCGGCGGCTCGGGCGCGATGGGGTTCGGCAAGTCCAAGGCCAAGATGCTCACTGAAAAGCAGGGCCGGGTGACGTTCAACGACGTTGCGGGCATCGATGAGGCGCGCGAGGAACTGGAGGAAATCGTCGAATTTCTGCGCGATCCGCAGCGCTTCTCCAAGCTTGGCGGGCAGATCCCCAAGGGCGCGCTGCTGGTCGGCTCGCCGGGCACCGGCAAGACCCTGCTGGCCCGCGCCATTGCGGGCGAGGCGGGTGTGCCGTTCTTCACCATTTCGGGTTCGGATTTCGTCGAGATGTTCGTCGGCGTCGGCGCGAGCCGGGTGCGCGATATGTTCGAGCAGGCCAAGAAGAACGCGCCGTGCATCGTCTTCATCGACGAAATCGACGCGGTCGGTCGCCATCGCGGCCATGGCCTTGGCAATTCCAACGACGAGCGCGAGCAGACGCTCAACCAGTTGCTGGTCGAGATGGACGGGTTCGAGGCCAATGAAGGCATCATCATCATCGCCGCGACCAACCGCCCCGATGTGCTCGATCCCGCGCTGCTCCGCCCCGGCCGGTTCGACCGCCAGGTCGTGGTGCCGATCCCCGATATCGAGGGCCGCGAGAAGATCCTCGCCGTCCATATGAAAAAGGTCCCGCTGGCGCCCGACGTCAATACGCGCACCATTGCGCGCGGCACGCCGGGCTTTACCGGCGCGGACCTCGCCAATCTGGTCAACGAAGCTGCCTTGCTGGCCGCGCGCCGCAACAAGCGGCTGGTCGCGATGCAGGAGTTCGAGGACGCCAAGGACAAGGTCATGATGGGGGCGGAACGCCGCAGCATGGTCATGACCGAGGACGAGAAGAAGATGACCGCCTATCACGAGGCCGGCCACGCGCTCGTTTCGGTCCACGAACCTGCTTCGGACCCGATCCACAAGGCCACGATCATCCCGCGCGGCCGCGCGCTGGGCATGGTCATGCGCTTGCCCGAGCGCGACAGCTATTCGTATCACCGCGACAAGATGCATGCCAACCTCTCGGTCAGCATGGGCGGCCGCGTCGCCGAAGAGATCATCTTCGGCTACGACAAGGTCTCGTCGGGGGCCTCGTCGGACATTCAATACGCCACCGGCCTGGCGCGCAATATGGTCACCAAATGGGGCATGTCGGACAAGCTTGGCCCGCTTCAGTACGAAGAGCAGGGCGAAGGCTATCTCGGCTATGGTGCCAACCAGCGCGTGATGATGTCGGACGCCACCAGCAAGCTGATCGACAGCGAAATCCGCGG
>JANOOJ010000324.1:0-1794 GCA_031421295.1 Novosphingobium sp. | reverse complement strand
CTCTCGGCGAAGCGCGCGGGGGCGAGGGCACCGGTGAGGACCATGGTCTTGCCCGCTACCCCGGCCAATACTTTGGCGGTGTCGGTCATGGTGTCGGTGCCGTGGGTGATGACAATGCGCGTTTCAGGGGCCGCACGGGCGCGGTCGGCAACCAGTGCTCGATCCTCGTCGGTCAGCTCGAGGCTGTCCTTGCGGCACACTTCCTCGATCCGGAACGGCAGCGCCACGCGCGCTTGCCCCAGCAGCACCGCAATCGCGCTGTCGCCGACCTGATACTCGCTCAACGCGTCGAAATAAATCTTGTCGATCGTGCCGCCCGTGGTGAGGATGAGGATCGGGTGCTGGTTCATGCGTCCCATCTTAGCTCAACTTCCGCCAATGGAGATAGCCGATGCAGCGGATCGAACGGACCATTACCGGGGGCTGCCAGTGCGGCGCGATCCGCTACCGCGCGAGCGCCGTGCTGGACAACGCCCACATTTGCCACTGCCGGATGTGCCAGAAGGCGGTCGGCAACCTGTTCGCCGCGCTGGTCGCCGCGCCGAACGATGCGATCGAATGGACGCGCGGGTACCCAGCGCTGTGGCGCAGCTCTGCCAAAGTCGAGCGCGGCTTCTGCGCGATGTGCGGAACCCCGCTGCTGGTGCGTGACGACGACAGCAGCCGCACCAACTTCAACATCGGCTCGCTTGACCGCCCGAAGGACTTCCCTCCGCAAAGCCAGATGGGTTCAGAAGCGCGGATGCCGTGGATTAGCGGCGTGGGCGTTCTGCCCGACGAACGAGAAACGGGCAGCGACGAGCAGGAATGGGCGGCGGCGATTGCCGCAAGCCACCGTCAGCATCCCGACCACGATACCGCAAGCTGGCCTGCGGCCTAGCCGCGCTGTTTCAGCCGACCTTGCGGTAGGGTACGAAATCTTCGAGGCTGACGAACCCGCGATAGAACCCGCCGCTGCGATCGACCATGTTGACCATATCGAGGCGGCACAGCTGCGATCCGGTCTGGCGCGTTACCAAAATGTCATCGTCGTCGAGCGCTTGCGGATTGCGCGGCACATTGACCCAGATCGTCCGGCCCGAGCCATAGACCAGCGCGGTGTCGTCCAGAATGCGCAGCGGCATGCTGCCAAAGGTGCTGATGCAGCTTTGCGGTCTCCCGGCGACCCGGCCCTCGAGCATCTTGTCGAGCTGCTGCTGCGGGGTCAGCCGTTCGCGGGCCTGAAGTGCGGGGCCGACGACCAGCGCGGCACCGGCAGCGAGAATGAGGGCGAGTCTGCGCATCGTCGGGTTCCTTCGAAATCGCGAGCAGTTTAGCGACCGTATCATGAACTCGCGCTGACCGTGTGCTGTTCTTTATCCGGTTCCGCCGACAGTCAATCCTTCGACCAGGAGGGTCGGCTGGCCCACTCCGGCGGGGACGCTCTGCCCGCCCTTGCCGCAGACGCCCACGCCTTCGTCGAGTGCCATATCGTTGCCGATGCCCTTGACCCGGGTCAGCACGCTCGGCACGTCGCCGATCAGGGTCGCGCCCTTGATGGCTGCGCCGAGCTTGCCGTTCTCGACCTTGTAGGCCTCGGTACAGCTGAACACGAACTTGCCCGAGACGATGTCGACCTGCCCCCCGCCGAAGCTCTTGGCGAAAATGCCGTTCTTGACCCGGCTCAGCAGCTCGGCGGGATTGTCGTTGCCGCCGCGCATGAAGGTATTGGTCATTCGCGGCATCGGGGCATGGGCATAGCTTTCGCGGCGACCGTTGCCGGTCGGCGCAACTCCCATCAGCCGGGCGTTGAGC
>JANOOJ010000323.1:0-8366 GCA_031421295.1 Novosphingobium sp. | reverse complement strand
CCTTGCCCCCGTCGCCCAGCATTTCGATATCGGAGAACAGCATGACCAGATCGCCGATCATCACCTTGTCGAGCGCGGGACGGCCATAGTCCTTAGGCAGCACGCCCTTGAGCGTCGCTTCGTTGGCCTTTTCAATAGCCTCCATCGCGGCGTCGATCAGCCCGCCAATATCGACCTTGCGATCCGCGCCGGTGGTTGGGTCCTTAATCGGGATATCTCGCGCGCGGGCATTGGCCTTGAGGTTCGCCCAGCGGGCAATCGGCGGCACCCAGAACACCCGTTCGGCGAGATATTCTTCGGGGTCTTCAGGATCGGCGAACTCCTCGGCTTCAAGTTTGGTGTGCTGGAGATCGAAGGCATCCGACACATATTTGAGGAAAATCAGGCCCAGCGCGACGTGCTTGTATTCGGAAGGCTCCAAATTGCCGCGCAGCTTGTCAGCTGCTTTGAACAGCTCGGCTTCAAATCCTAGATCGGTGCCGGATATGGCCACGCAATTGCCCCTCAATCGAAATTTACAAACAGTGCCACGCGATAGCAGTGCCAGCCGCGATGCTTCAACGAAACTTCTGGCAAAATGCCAGTGAGTCAATCTGCGACAGGAATCGCGAGTATTGGTCTATTCAGCAGCGTCGATCAGCGCCCGAATTTTCGCGAGCATTTGGTCGTTCGAAGTCGATCCGCGCCTTTCTGCCATTCCTTGGATCAATTCGGCCTGCCGGTGCGGCGCAACCGTCCCGTAGCTGGTAAGGGTCGTCATGACGCGTTCGTGCCCGAGATTTTGCGACCACGCCTTGAATTCTTCTGGCGTGGAGCAAAGGCGCTCGCCAAGCTGCACCAAGGTGTCGCGGAACGAATGTGGATTGAAATAGGGCAATCCAGCCGCTTCGAAGGCCTTGCGAAAAATGTCGCGGATTGGCCCGGCCCCGTGCCAGCATTCGCGGCGCGAGCCGACTGGCGCGAAGCCGCCGCTTTTACCGAGTCCGATCAACGTCGGGGGGAACAGCGGATCGTCATCGCCCCACAGCAGCACGTTGCGCAGATAGGCGCACCAATCCTGCACAATCGCCAACGCTTCGCCACCGACCGGGAAAAACCACGTGGTGAAGGTCTTGCTGCCTTTGGTGCGAACGTCCCTCGCATCCTGATCGACATTGCCTTGCACCAGATCGACATGCTTCAGCTTGAGCGAAGCCAGCGCCCCGTCGCGCGCGCCGGTCAGCAGCGCAAAGGCGATCAGCGCCCGGTTACGCAACTCTATCTCGGTGCGGGTCTGCATGGTGCCAAGCACGTGATGCACCTGATCCAGTGTCGGAAACGCCTTCAACCGCACCGCCTTGGCAATCCGCACTTCCTTTTCGGCCAAGTTGAAATACTCCGCGTCGGCATAGGATATGCGCGATTTGTAACCGGGCTTCGCCGCCAGCCAGACAAAGAACGCGCGTAAGGCCGACAGGGTTGTATGCACTGTCGCGCGGCTCAGCGGCTGGCCGGTGCGCGGCGATACTTGCTTGTCCAGCTTGTTCTTGAATGCCACGGCTTGGCGCGTGTGAAAGGCCTTGAAGTCCTTGTGCCCGTTTGCCTCTTCGAAGCGCGCCAGCGCCTTGGCGACCGCATCGATCGATCCTACGTCGCGGCGCTGTGCCTGCTTCAGCCAGTCAAAGTATTCCCGCTTGATCCGGGTGTTCGCGGCATTGTGCTTTGGCATGGCCGGTCAGTCCTTTCGTTTGTCACAATTTAGGGAAGGGGTGGTGCGCTCTGCTATGCGTGCGCCTGCCCCCCTGATTTGGACCTCAAGATTGGGCATGATCGATGGCAGCGAAGCGAAACTGGCAGCACGGTGCATGACAGTTTCGCAAGTCTCGCAAAGTGCAGTCAGGCTTCCCGTGGTGGCGTTCTTGAACGTGAATTCGATCATGTCGAACGCGGGCGCGCGCGGTTGGCGACACTTGAAGCAATAGATCGTGCGGGGTGGGCATGGCCGCTTCCCCGCCTTGCGCCTAATCTTCAGATACGCGTGCAAATCGTGGCCATGAATGAGCACCGGACGGTTGCCGTCAACGGTCGGCAAGCCATCCTTGATCCAGTTTCGAACGGTATGCTTGTGCCTGCCAAGGATGCGGGCAACATCCTCAACGCTATGGGATTGGTGCAGCTTGATCAGGCGCGGGTCGATCCGCTTGGCGGGCATATCGATCAGGCCTGCCCGGTCACCAGCCGCCTGATCGATTCCGCTTTGATCAAGGTGCGCCGCCCCAACTTGAACGCGTCCAGCCGTCCATCGGCAATCATGGCGTAAATCGACGTGCGCCCAAGGCTCAACGTCCGGGCGGTGTCATTGATTGAGTATGCGAGCTTTTCCATTGTGCGATCCTCATTGGTCGGCTGGCAAAGCACCAGCGAACACGGGAGTGCACTAGACGCCCTTGGCGCTCAAAATTCGTGCGGTAAGGTGCAGAAAGGTGCGCTAACTACTGGTGAGCTTCGATAGCAGCCCAGAGCTTTCGGGCACGCTCAACCACGGCGGTGTCACTAACTTCAATGTCTTCCGCCTCGAACCAAGCTTTCATGGCCTTTGTTACGTCGCCTTGGCGCTTTGGCTTTAGAATGCCCAGCCAAAGCTCAACAGCGATGCTGGACCACATCTGATCCCAATGCGCGGCAATCGGTTTGCCGCCCTTGTTCGCAGCGGTCGGAAGTGCTTTCAGGGTGATGCCCGACCGCAGCGCTTTGCGATCATTCGGCGACGGTCGAGTGAATGAAAAGCGATGGATTTCCAACAGCCGCAAGGTTTTGGTTTGTAAGTCGCTGAAAAGTCGAGTTGCTTCGTTCCCAACACTGTCGAAACGCTGACCGCTAGCGATGCGGGCGGTTGCCAACTTAACTGCATCGTCGATGCTCGGCTGTAGTTCCCGCAACATGATAGTGACGCTTGTTACAATCATGTTGAATGCCTCAACGTCCTGCGCAGTGTCGGAAACTGCCGCAACTATGTCGGTGACATAGGCTGTCGCCAGTTCCTCCGCTATGCGAAGTGCCGCCCTTACCGTAGCACCAGATTGAAGCGTTCCCTTAGCCGAGTGATCAGCGTGCATCGCCCTATTGCGTAGCACCGCCTTTTCCCGGCAAGCAGCACCGTGGTGGTCTAACAGGAGCCGTATCTGTGCGCGTTCAATCTTGTCCACGCAGGCAAGTAAGGCGAAGCCTGCCAGCGAGTCCAGACTCCGTGTATCTAGGCGACCTTAAGCGCCACAATTTCAGCGCCAGTGCGTAGCGTCTCAAGATGATCCGCCCACCATTGCGCCATTTCCACACGCTCGTTCCAATGCGCGCCGCGATGATAGGCCGCGCGCACCGCGTCCTTGTCCTTGTGTGCCAGTGCGCGTTCGATGGCATCGACCGACCATTTGCCGGACTCGTTCAAAAGTGTGCTGGCCATCGCGCGGAAACCGTGCGCCGTCATATCGTCGCGAGTGTAGCCCAGCCGTCGCAGCGCCGCGTTCACGGTGTTTTCGGACATCGGGCGGGCAGGGGTGCGGATTGACGGGAACACATATTTGCCGTCACCGGTCAATCCGCGCAGCGTATCCAGCAGAGCTAGTGACTGCTTGGCCAAGGGGACAACATGCTCCAGCCGCCCTTTCATTTTTTCGCCGGGAATGCGCCAGATTGCGGTGTCCATATCAAATTCGGCCCATTCGGCGTGGCGCAGTTCGCCCGGCCTCACAAACAGCAGCGCCGATAGCTTCAAGGCGAGTTGCGTCACGGGGCTGCCTTCATAGCCATCGATGGCGCGCAGCAGTTCGCCCGCCATTTTCGGCTCCAGGATTGCGGCATGATGCTTGACCTTATGGCTAACAAGCGCGCCGCGCAGATCGCGCGTCGGGTCTGATTTCGCCAACTGGTTTGCAATGGCGTAACGGAACACTTGGCTGGAGAATTGCAAAGCGCGGTGCGCCGCCTCGGTTCGGCCCGTCGATTCATAGCGTCGCACCGCCTCCAGCAATTCGAACGGCTCGATTTCCGAAACGGGGCGCTGGCCAAGGGTGCGCTCCAGCAGCTTCAAAAGCCATTCCTGTTTTGAAGTGGTGGCCTCGGCCCGGCCTTCGCGCTTGCACTTATCGATATAGGACTGCGCAACTGCCGCGAATGAATTGGCCGCGCTTACCTTGGCCGTGTGCCGGTCCCGGCGTTTCTTCTCGGCTGGATCGACACCGCTCGCCAGCAGCTTGCGCGCGTCGTCGCGCAGATCGCGGGCGTCCTTCAAGCTAACATCGGGATAGCCCCCTAAGGACAGCTTGCGCTCGACACCGCCGGGCGACCGATACTTGAGCCGCCACAGCCGCCCGCCGGTGGGTGTCACCAGCAGATAGAGACCCTTTTCGTCCGCTACCTTGTAGTCCTTCGCGCCGGGCCTCAGTGCGCGGATTGCGGTGTCAGTGAGTGCCATTTGGGGGCCTTTCAAAACGGACAATTCCAGTAGGCCCCCCAAAAGGCCCCCATTTCTGCCTGAATATAGGCGGTCAATCACGGGCACCAGCGGTTAGGCCGGTGTCATTATTGGCAGAATTCTGGGGTTTTTGCAAGCTTCAGCGGCTGGTCGCGAACAAGCCAATGGTGCCCGGGGACGGAATCGAACCGCCGACACCATGATTTTCAGTCATGTGCTCTACCAACTGAGCTACCCGGGCATCGCTGCGGCGACGGTCCTTCACAGACCGGCGAGCGAATGGAAGCGCGCGTATGGCGAAGGGCGCTGGGCTTGGCAAGATGGAATCAGTCGTCCGGGTCCTCGTCGCGGTCGGCGCGGGGGCCGGGCAGCGCGTAGCCATCGACCAGCCATTTGACGAGGTCGCGGTCGCGGCACCGCTGCCCGCAGAACGGGGTATGTTCGGCGCTGCGCGGCTTGCCGCAAATCGGACATTTGCGCGTGGTGGCGGTCATGACGTCAGCGCCTGCGCGAAGCCGCCGTCGAGCGCAAGGCTGGGATCGTCCTGCCAGCGGATTACCCGCCCGGTCCGGCGTGCCAGCTCGGCCTCCCACTCGGCCGAGACGGCGGCGCGGATAGCCGGATGCTCTGTGAGCAGTAGCGTGCCCGGTTCCGTCACGCGCTCGGCCCGCCGCAGCAGCAGCCGCGCCGCCGCGCCGACCCGGTCGTGGGCAATGCGCCCGAGCAGCGAGGGCCGCTCGAGCCGCGCGACCAGCTGGACGAAGCCGAAGCCGTTCATCGCGGTACGCTCATGCGGGTGGCCCGCCAGTGCGTCCTCCAGCGCCACATCGACCGTGCGGCGATCGGCCTTTTCGGCCAATGTCGGGAAATCGATCCCGATCGATCCGGCCAGATCGAGCCGGAACACGCTTTGCGCGATGGCCCGAACGGCGGCCAACGCCAAGGCGCGCGGCGGCAGGGTGCCGTCGATGTCGATCAAGGTCATCGCCGGGGTGGGTGACAGCGTCAGTGTGCCGCCCGCAAACGAAACCTCGCCGCTCCACGCTTCGGCGAATAGCTCGTCCCAGCCGTCGAACTGGCGGACAACTTTGGCCTGCAACCGCGCGGCGAGCGTCGGGGCAGGGCGGGGCGGTTCGCTGCTCGGCCGCGTCTGCGCACGTTTGAGCCTGCCGCGTTCGGCGATGGCGGCGCGGGTTACCAGAACCCGCAGCGTCGCGCCCTCGCTGGGATCGCGCGGCAAGCCATCGACCAGCGCTTCCTCGCCGCCGGGAAAGCGCACGGTGCCGCGACTTGAACCGGCAGCGCGGGAGATCAGCAGCGCATCGGACACCTGACCGGCCGCCAGCTTGCCCGGCCAGTCGAGCTGCGCCGCGACAATCTCGCCGCGCTCGACCAGTACCGCGCGATGCTCGCCGATGCCTTCCTCGACGTACCAGCCATTTGGCCACTCAGCCAAGTGCAAACCCTGCCGCCCTGAGCAGCGCGCGGGTCTCGAACAGCGGCAGGCCGACCACGCCCGAGTGGCTGCCCGAAATCCACGCGATCAGCCCTTCGGCGCTGCCCTGGATGGCGTAACCGCCAGCCTTGCCGTGCCATTCGCCGTTGGCGATGTAGGCGTCGATCTCGGCGGCGGAAAGCGGCTTGAAGCGGACGATCGTCTCGCTCAGCCGCTCGCGCAGCGTGCCGTCGGGCGCTTTGAGCGCGATGGCCGAGAGCACGCGGTGGCGGCGGCCCGACATAAGCGTAAGGCAAGCGCGGGCACTGGCCTCGTCCTCGGCCTTGGGCAGAATGCGACGACCCAGCGCGACCACCGTGTCGCCTGCAAGGACATGGGCATCGCCGCCTGCGACAGCGAGAGCCTTCTCGCGCGCCATCCGCTGCGCATAATCGCGCGGCACTTCGGCCTTTTGCGGGGTTTCGTCGATATTGGTGGCAGCGATGGCAGCCGGACTCAGGCCCAGCCGGGCCAGCAATTCAAGCCGGCGCGGACTGGCGGATGCGAGGACCAGGGAGGGCGCTGTCACGCGCCTGGTTTAGCCGAACTGGCCGGGACCGCCGCGGCCGGGCATGAAGCGGTAAGTGATCCGCCCCTTGGTCAGGTCATAGGGCGTGAGCTCGACCAGCACCTCGTCGCCGACCAGCACGCGAATGCGGTTCTTGCGCATCTTGCCGGCGGTGTGGCCGAGGATCTCGTGATCGTTTTCGAGGCGGACGCGGAACATGGCATTGGGCAGCAGTTCCACCACCGTTCCGCGCATTTCGAGCAGTTCTTCTTTCGCCATCGGCGATCAATATCCGTGTGTCTGGTGCGTCATAGCGGCGCGCATAGCCGGGCATCGGGCAAAAGGGAAGCCCGCTGCCGATAGATCGATCACGCGCGTGCCGTTCATCGGACGGTATCGGCCGCGCGACAATTTGTTACCCGCTTCGGCTTGTCAACACGGGTCTGCTCGGACAGGGAGCAGCGCGGGTGAGGCGTGCGCCGGGGCGCCGGATCGATTTTACTTCAGGATGTTAGACCTTGCGATACTTTGCCCTGCTGCCCCTCACGGCGCTGGCCGTCCCTGCGCTTGCGCAGCAAGCGGCGCAAACCGTGGTCGCCGAGGCACAGGACGGTGCCGCGCCAGATCGAGCGCCGACCGATGAGACGCTGACGCGCGAGGGCAGC
The DNA here is from genome assembly GCA_031421295.1 of Novosphingobium sp. Taxonomy (GTDB): domain Bacteria; phylum Pseudomonadota; class Alphaproteobacteria; order Sphingomonadales; family Sphingomonadaceae; genus Novosphingobium. The sequence goes on along the minus strand of JANOOJ010000323.1, from coordinate 1,248 downwards.
GAGATCCTCGTGGTGGCAAACCGCTTGCGCGGCTCGGTCGAAGCGCCGCAGGTGCCGGTGGTGACGCTCGATGAGGCGGATATCGCTTCCTACGGTGCGGCCTCGTTGACCGACCTGATTGCCGCGCTGAGCCCGCAGACTTCCTCGGGCCGGGGGCGTGGCGGCGGGTTCCCGGTGATCCTCGTCAACGGCCAGCGCATCGCCAACTTCCGCGAGATGCGCAACTATCCGCCCGAAGCGATCCGCAAGGTCGAAGTGCTGCCCGAGGAGGTCGCGCTGCGCTATGGCTATCCAGCCAACCAGCGAGTCATCAATCTGATCCTTAAAGACAATTTTTCGGCCCGCACGGTCGAGGTGGAATATGGCGCACCAACCCGCGGCGGTTATGCCAGCAGCGAGTTCGAAGCTTCGCTGCTCCGGATCGACGGCCCGCGCCGCCTCAATTTGACGGTGAGCGGGGAGGACACCAGTCCGCTGACCGAAGCCGAGCGCAATGTCATCCAGTCGACTGCCTCCGCCCAGACGGTGGCGGGCGATCCGCTCCCGGCGGAATTCCGCACGCTGGTGGCCGACAGCCGCGATCTGGGGATCAATGCCACCTGGACCGCCGGGCTGGGGCAGGGTGCCAACAGCGGGCAGGTCAGCCTCAACGCGGCGATCAACCGCAACGATACGCGCTCGCTCTCGGGGCTGGACAGCGTGATCCTGACGGCACCCGGCGGTGCAACGGTCTCCCGCACACTGGCCGATCCGCTGGAGCGCGTTGCCCGCACCCTCCGCGTGCAGGGCGGGACCGGGCTCAACCTCCCGCTGGGCGGCTGGCAGCTTTCCGCCACGCTCGACGCCAGCCACAGCAAGACCGACATGCGGACCGATCGCCGTGCCGACACTTCGGCATTCGTGGCGGCGGCGGCAAACGGGGTGCTACCGATTAGCGGGCCGGTGCCCGCGCTGGTCGGAGCGGGAGCGGACCAGGCTGTGACCAATGCGGATTCGGCCACCGCGCTGGTGACGCTGATCGGGCGGCCGCTGCGGCTCCCGGCGGGCGAGGTCTCGGCGACGTTCAAGACCGGCTTTGCCTATACCGGGATCACCAGCAGCGATACGCGCAGCGGGGCCAGTCCGGTTGCGCTGCGGCGCGGCAATCTTTCGGCGGGGGTGAATGTGGGTGTGCCGATTGCCAGCCGGCGCGGGAACTCGCTCGCCGCGCTGGGCGATCTCAACCTCAATTTCAGCGCGGGCGTCGAT
>JANOOJ010000322.1:0-2039 GCA_031421295.1 Novosphingobium sp. | reverse complement strand
TCTGCGCCATGTTGCCGACCGGTTCGATCTGCGCCGCTCGATTGCGTTCGGAACCAGTATCGTCTCGGCGGTGTTTGATGATGCAGCGCAGCACTGGCTCGTTCGCGATGACCAGGGCGAAGAAATAATCGCCCGCTATTGCATCATGGCAAGCGGCTCACTGTCCGCCTCGCGGCTTCCCGACCTGCCGGGAATAGAGGATTTTGCCGGACCGGTGCTGCATACCGGCGCGTGGCCGGATGACATGCCCGATTTTGCCGACAAGAATGTTGCGGTGATCGGAACGGGATCGTCGGGGGTTCAGGCGATCCCCCAGATTGCCCGCCGTGCAAAAGCGCTGTTCGTTTTCCAGCGCACCCCCAATTTCGTGATACCGGCGCGCAACCAGCCGCTCGCGGCCGAAACCTTGGCAGAGTGCAAAGCCGAGTATCCGGCGCTGCGTGCCCGCGCCAAGCAGCTGGGCACCCTTTACGATTTCAGCGAAACTCCCGCCTTCGCTGTCAGCGCCGAGGCGCGCGAGGCGGAATATCGGCACCGCTGGGATCGGGGCGGGGTCAATTTCGTCCACGCCTTCAAGGACATCATGACCGATCTGGCGGCCAACCAGACCGCCGCCGATTTCGTTCATGCGCGGATTCGCGAAGCCGTCGATGATCCCGCGACCGCCGAGCAACTGTGCCCCAAAGACTATCCTTTGGGCGCAAAACGGATTTGCGTCGGGTCCGATTATTACGAGACGTACAATCGTTCCAACGTGACATTGATCGATTTGCAGGCAACGCCGATCGTGCAAGTTGGCGCACAGACCATTCAGACCAGCGATGCGACTATTCCGATCGATCTGATCGTATGCGCGACCGGCTATGATGCCTTGACCGGCGCTCTGACGCGGATCGATATTCGCGGCCGCGAGGGGGTTGCGCTGACCGACAAATGGGCTGCCGGACCGCGCAATTATCTGGGGCTGATGTGCGCCGATTTCCCCAATATGTTCATCATTACCGGTCCGGGCAGCCCCTCGGTTCTGGTCAACATGGTGGTCGGCATCGAGCAGCACGTCGACTGGATTGCGGATTGCATCCTGCACCTCGAAGCCAGCGGTGCGGCGGCCATCGTTCCCGAAGCCACGGCCGAAGCGGGCTGGGTCCAGCGGGTGAACGACGAAGCGGCGCAGACGCTGTTTCCAAAGGCGAGCTCGTGGTACCTGGGCGCCAATATTCCTGGCAAGCCGCGGGTCTTCATGCCGTTTGTCGGGGGCATTGGCCGGTACCGCGCGATCTGCGATCAGGTTGCAGCCGATGGCTATTCCGGTTTCGAGATTTCTTGAGGAGACTGACATGCCGCTTCACCCCAAACTTCAGGCGATAATCGACAGCACTGCGGACCTGCCGCCGATGCAATCGGTACCGCCTGAAACGTTGCGGGCAAATTACGAAGCGCAGGCAGCACTGGGGCCCCGCCCCGAGGTGGCGCAGGTTGAAGACCGGATGATCCCCGGTCCTCGTGGTGACATTCGGGTGCGGATATATCGTCCGGATTTGGACGGCGGGCACCCGGTGATTACCTATTTCCACGGCAGTGCGTTCGTCATCTGCAGCGTCGATACCCACGATGCGCTGTGCCGCAACCTCTGCCTGCGTTCGAACTCGGTGGTCGTGTCGGTCGATTACGGTTTGGCACCAGAGGAGGTTTTCCCCGCCGGACCCGACGACAGCCTGGCCGCGACGTTGTGGACCGCACAAAACGCCGACAGTTTTGGCGGCGACCCGCGACGCCTGATCGTGGCTGGCGACAGCGCGGGCGCGACCATGGCGATTGTCACAGCCATGCGCATTCGCGATGTCGGCGGACCGCCTATTGCCGCGCAATTCCTGATCTATCCGGTCACCGATTATCCCGACCCTGCACCGCCCTCGTACGTTGAGCGCGGGGAAGGATGCGGACTGACCGCGGACGCCATGCGCTGGGGCTGGGATCTCTATCTCAACAATCCGGCCGATCGCAGCCATCCCTTCGCTTCGCCGCTGCGGGTGGAAGAT
>JANOOJ010000321.1:0-5858 GCA_031421295.1 Novosphingobium sp. | reverse complement strand
TGTCGCCCAGTGGTATATGCCAGGTCGCCATGCCGGCGAGGCGTTCCAGCCGATAGTCGACCGGGCCATTGAGCGGCAAGACATCGAGTTCGTGCTCGATCAGCGCGATGAACGGCAGGAAATGCTCGCGGTTGAGGCCGTCCTTGTAGAGCGCGCCGGGCGCGCGGTTGGACGTGGTGACGATGGTCACGCCCTGGTCGCGGATCAGCGCAGTGAACAGCCGGCTCATGATCATCGCATCGGCGGAATTGTTGACCACCATTTCGTCGAAAGCGAGGCATTTCAGGTTGCGGGCGATGCCGGCTGCGACCGGCGGTATCGGATCGCCCGCCTCCTTCTCGCGTTCCAGGCGCAGCCGCGCATGGACCTCGATCATGAAGCCATGGAAATGGACACGGCGTTTTTCAGCGATTTTCAGGCTGTCGTGGAACAGGTCCATCAGCATTGATTTGCCGCGCCCGACGCCGCCCCACAGATAGACCCCGCGTACCGGCTCGGGCTTGCGCCGCGCCAGCCGCCACAGCAGGCTGCCGCGTGTCGGAACGGCTTCGAGTTTGGCCTGAAGCCGTGCCAGACGCACCGCTGCCGCGCGCTGCTCCGCGTCGGGCTTGAGTTCGCCCGCCGCGACGAGCGCTTCATACCGCGCCAGGACTCCGCTCATTTGCGCGATGGCTTGCGGACGATGCCCGAAAAAGCAGCGACCAGCGTGTCCTCCTCGCCCTGCACGATCGAGCCGCGCAGGAACACCATCCGCCCGGTTTCGCGCAGCACTTCGACCACCGCATCGAGCGGAACCCCCGGCTTGCCCGCGCCGATAAACTGGCTCGACAATTCGAGCGTCAGCGATCCGCCGGCATTGCCCGCGAGCAGGGTCCGCATCGCGGCGAACAGCGACACGTCCATCAGTGCGAGCGTGACCGCACCGTGGACCATGTCGAGCAGATTGGTGTGACGGCGTTCGGGAAACATCCGCACCCGGCAGGTCCGCTCATTCTCGATCCGGACCAGCATGTGGCCCATGGTCTGGGCGTTGAAGCGCGTCTCGTCGGCCAGGTTCCAGCTGTGCCAGCCGGGGTGGTCGGGGTCTTCCCGGTAGAGGAAATCGGATGACTCAGTCACTATCCACCCAACTCCGTTCGCCCTGAGATTGTCGAAGAATTGTCCTTCGCTTTGGGCCCCGCGCCCAGCCTCACGAGAAAGTGCAATCCTTCGACAAGCTCAGGATGGACGGGAAGGGGCAAATCAAATGTGCCGTTCGGCCTGCAGCTTCTTGATTTCCGCAATCGCGCGCGCAGGCGAAAGCCCCTTGGGGCAGGCGTTCGAGCAGTTCATGATGGTGTGGCAGCGATAAAGCCGGAAGGGATCTTCGAGTTCGTCGAGCCGCTCGCCGGTCATTTCGTCGCGGCTGTCGGCGAGCCAGCGATAAGCCTGGAGCAGGATCGCCGGACCGAGGAACTTGTCCGAGTTCCACCAATAGCTGGGGCACGAGGTGCTGCAGCAGGCGCACAGGATGCACTCGTAGAGCCCGTCGAGCTTTTCGCGCTGCGCGGGCGACTGGAGCCGTTCCTTGCCCGAAGGGGTGGTCGAAACGGTCTGCAGCCACGGCTTGATCGAGGCGTATTGCGCATAGAAATGGGTGAAATCCGGGACGAGGTCCTTGATCACATCCATGCTCGGGAGCGGGGTGAGGCGGATATCGCCCTTGAGGTCCGCAATCGCGGTAGTGCAGGCTAGGCCGTTGCGACCGTTGATATTCATCGAGCACGATCCGCAGATGCCTTCGCGGCACGACCGGCGGAAGGTCAGGGTCGGGTCCTGCTCGCCCTTCATCTTGATCAGCGCGTCGAGCACCATCGGTCCGCACTTATCGAGATCGATCTCGAAACTGTCGTAGCGCGGGTTTTCGCCGCTGTCGGGATCGTAGCGATAGACGGTGAAGCGCTTGGCACTAACTGCACCATCGGCCTTGTGGACCTGGCCCTGCTTCTTGATCTTGCTGTTGGCTGGAAGAGTGAAACTTGCCATTTCAGGTCCCGTGTCCATGCGGCGAACCGCTATGCGGCCCTATCTAGCGATTCGAAGCGGCGGGGCAAGCGCTCTGCGGAGGGAAATTTGGGCCGCTGGCCCTCTCCCCGCACCAAGCTCCGCTCACAGGAGTGAGGGGCTAGAAGCACTGACCAAAGCCTGCAACATACCCGCTTCCGCTTGCTCGCGTGACGCCTTGCCGTAAGTCTTTTGCCGGGCGCGGGTGGAGGACAGTCGATGGCCACACTATCAGGCGCGCCCAGATTGCTGCCGCATAACGCCGGGCTTGACCATCCGCGCGCTTGGGCCAAGGATAGGGGGATGACCGATACCCCACCTCCCGATCCGTTCTCGCTGTTCCGCAACTGGGTGAGCGAATGGGAAAAGCTGGTCAATCAGCACGGCGCGGAACTGCTCGCCAAGCCCGAGGTCGCGCAGGCGATGCAGCAGGTCAGTTCGGCCAAGCTGCAGGTCCAGGCGGCGAGCGATGCGCAGATGGCCAAGCTGCTCGGCGCGGCCAATTTGCCCAGCAAGGCCGACGTTGAGGCGCTGGGCACCCGGATGGGCGGAATCGAGGCGGCGCTCGCCCGGATCGAGGCGCAGCTGCGCAGCCCGCAAGCGGGACAATCCGCGCGGCCCAAGCCCGCCCGCACGCGCAAGGTCGGCGACTGATGGCCTCTGCCAGCAGCCCCATCGCCCTCGCCGCCACCGAGTTCGAGCGGATGATCCAGCGCAATCTCAAGGGGCTGGATTATTTCGCTTCGCCCGCGCCGGTGCTCGGGGCCAGCCCCAAGGATGTGCTGATCGCGCAAGGGCCGTGGCGGCTCTACCACTACCACCCGCGCGTCGCCGAGGTTTACCGCGTGCCGGTGATCCTCGTCATGGCGACCACCAATCGCGGCTATATTTTCGACATGATCCCGGGACAGAGCCTGGTCGAGTTCCTGCTCGACCGTGGCTACGACGTCTACATGGTCGATTGGGAAGCCCCGCGGCGCGAAGACCGCGGGCTGACGCTTGGCAACTATGTCGAGGATTTCGTCGGCGGCTCGATCGCGCGGGTGCGTGAGGAAACCGGGGAGAGCGACGTTTCGATCCTCGGCTATTGCATGGGCGGGGTGCTTTCGGTGCTATGGGCCGGACTTGCGCCGCGCCCAGAGCTCAAAAACCTCGCAGTGTTCACCACGCCGGTCGATTTCAAGGCGATGAAGCAGTTCCAGGCATGGTCGGACCAGCGCTATTTCGATGTCGACCGGCTGGTAGATACGCTGGGCCTGGCACCCGCCGACATGCTGTTCTCCGCCTTCGACATGCTCCGTCCGGGCGCGCGTCTGGCAGGCAATGTCCGGCTTCTGGACAATCTATGGAACGACGAATTCGTCAAGAGCCACCGCATGTTCGACCGTTGGAGCAGCGACACGCTCCCGCTGGCGGGCGAATATTTTCGCGAGACCACCAAGAAGCTGGTGTGGGACAATGCCTTGCTGGAAGGCACGATGACCGTCGGTGGCCACCCGGTCGATCTGGGCAATATTACCTGCCCGTTCCTGCACGCCACTGCGGAGCACGATCACATCGTGACGACCGAGGCTTCGGCCCCGCTGATCGACATGGTCGGATCGGCGGACAAGGAGGCGGTGCAATTGAAGGGCGGACACGTCAGCCTGGTTGCCGGACCCAACGCGGTCAAGCGGCTATGGCCCAAACTCGATAGCTGGCTGGCGGAGAAAAGCGTGTGACCGAGGCACTGGAACTGGCCGGAACGACGATTGCGATCCGGGCCTTCCAGCCCGGCGACCGCGCCGCGCTGGAGCGCTTTGCGCGGGCCTTGCCGACCCACGACCTGCTGTTCCTCAGCCGCGATCTGCGCCAGCCCAAAGTGATCGAAGCCTGGCTGGCGGCGACCGGCGAGGGCGAGATCGACAGCCTGGTAGCGTGGGACGGTCCGGACATCGTTGCGACTACCGCCAGCATCCGCGATCCGCTCGGCTGGTCACCGCACGTCTGCGAGATTCGCGTGCTGGTACTGCCGGTGCTGCGCGGCAAGGGGCTGGGCCGGGTGCTGCTCGAGCGCTGCGTCGAAGCGGCGATTGCGGGCGGCGCGACCAAGCTGGTTGCGCGGATGACGCCCGATCAGGTCGGTGCGATCACGCTGTTCGAGGAAAGCGGTTTCCGCGCCGAAGCGCTGCTGCGCGATCATGTCCGCGACGAGGCGGGGGCGATGCACGATCTGGCGATCCTGTCGCTTGATCCGGCCCGGGCGGCGGCGCGACAGGCTGCATTTGGGTGAAGGTTTCCCCTCCCGCATGCGGGAGGGGTTAGGGGTGGGCGGGACCTCGTAGAGAGCCGTGGGCGCCGAGGCCCACCCCGCTACGACTAAGGCCCGCTTCGCGAACCCAAGTCTCGCGCCCCTCCCGCATGCGGGAGGGGCACATTACTCAACCGAAAGTGCGCTGCCACCAGCCGCTGCGCGGCGGGCCGGTTTCGGCATCTGCGTTGGCCTTGGTATCATCGCTCGGAACTTCGGCTTCGGTACTAGCGGCAGGTTCGGCTTTCGCCTTGGCGCGACTGGCGCGCTTGGGCTTGGCCGGGGCTGCTTCCTCCGAAGGCGGCGTTTCGATCATCGGCGATTCGGCCGCCGGGGGAGCTTCGACCGCCTTTTTCCGGCTTGCCCGTTTGGGCCTGGCCGGAGCCGCTTCGGCTTCGACTGCTTCGGGTTCGGCAACCACCTCAGGCTCGGCTTCCGCCTCGGCCTCGGCCTTCTTGCGGCGCGAACGCTTGGGCTTGGCAGGCGCTTCCTCGGCTTCGGCTACAACCTCGACCGGAGCGGCTTCCGCGGACTCTTCGCCCTCGGATTCCTCGCCCTCAGTCTGGCCGTTCTCGTCACCGTTTTCGCCCGCACCTTCGCCGCGATTGCGGCCACCGCGCCGCCGCCGACCACGGCGACGCCGCTTGCGCGGGCCTTCACCGTCGGCGGAGCCTTCGGCAGCTTCGTCCGCAGCCTCATCCGAACGCGGAGCGGCATCGCCATCCTCTTCGTCCTGTTCTTCGCCATCGGCTTCGACGCGCGGCGCGCGCGGCTCCTCTGCCTCGTCGCGGCGACCGCCCCGACGGCGACGCCCACGACCGCGGCGGGGGCCACGGTCTTCGCGCTCCTCGCGCTCGCCACCATCGTCCCGCTCTTCGATCTCGTCCTCGTCGTCCTCGACCGGCAAATCGTCGTCGTCATCGTCCTCGAGCGCGATCGGCTCGAACTTGGGAGCAAACTCGGGGGGTGGCCCCGCTGAGCCGACCCGCATCTTGGCGCCTTCGTTCTCGCCTTCGGGCATCACATCGACGTGGACGCCGTAGTGCAGCTCGATCTCGGCAAGATCAGCGCGCTTGGCATTGAGCAAATAGATCGCCGCTTCGGTCGAGGCATAGAGCGTGATGACGCTGCCCCGGCCCTTGGCGGCCTCATCCTCGATCAGGCGCAGTGCGGAGAGTCCGGCCGAGCTGGCGGTCCGGACCAGCCCGGTACCGTCGCAATGCGGGCAGCCCCGGGTGGTGGCTTCGAGCACCCCGGTGCGCAGGCGCTGGCGGCTCATTTCCATCAGCCCAAAGCTGGAGATGCGGCCAACCTGAATGCGCGCGCGATCGTTCTTGAGCGCGTCCTTCATCGCCTTCTCGACCTTGCGGACGTTCTGGCTGTATTCCATGTCGATGAAATCGATCACGACCAGCCCGGCCATGTCGCGCAGGCGCAGCTGGCGAGCGATCTCGCGCGCGGCTTCGAGGTTGGTGTTGACTGCGGTCGCCTCGATCCCGTGCTCTTTGGTCGAGCGGCCCGAGTT
>JANOOJ010000320.1:0-6084 GCA_031421295.1 Novosphingobium sp. | reverse complement strand
CCCTATTTCTCCGCGACCAAGCTGCGCTGGCTGCGCGACAATTCATCCGCCGTGCGCGATGCCGAGAGTGCGGGGCGGCTCGCCTTCGGGACTGTCGAGAGCTGGCTGGTGTTCAAGCTCACCGGGGGCGCGCACCTCACCGACGCGAGCAATGCTAGCCGCACCAGCCTGCTGCCGCTGGCCGGCGCGAGCTGGGACCAGGGTCTGTGCGAGCTGTTCGGCGTTCCGCGTGAGGCCTTGCCCGAGGTGGTCGATAACGCCGGTCAATTCGGCGCGACGCTGGCCGAATGGTTCGGCGGCGCGATCCCGATTACCGGGCTGGCGGGTGACCAGCAATCCGCCACCATCGGCCAGGGCTGTTTGAGTCCGGGTGAGACCAAGGCAACCTACGGAACTGGGGCGTTCGTGCTCGCCAATATGGGCGATTCTGTGCCGCGTTCGGGCCACCGTCTGCTCGGCACGGTGCTCTATCAACTGGCGGGGGAGCGGAAATATGCGCTCGAAGGCTCGGTCTTCGTCGCCGGCAGCCTGATCAAATGGCTGCGCGACAGCCTCGGCCTGATCGGCGAGGCGAGCGAAAGCGCCACGCTCGCCGCATCGGTGCCCGATAGCGGCGGGGTGGTAGTGGTCCCGGCGCTATCCGGGCTCGGCGCACCGCATTGGCGGCCCGAGGCGCGCGCGAGCATCACCGGGATGAGCTTTGCCACCACCCGCGCGCATCTTGCCCGGGCTGCGCTTGAGGCCATGGCGCAGCAGACGCACGATCTGGCCGAAGCCTTCGCGGCCGATGGCGCGGGCTGGACCAGCCTCAAGATCGACGGCGGGATGAGCGCCAACGACTGGATGGCGCAGGATCTGGCGAACGTGCTGGCGATGCCGGTCGAGCGTCCGGACTTTGTCGAAACGACCGCGCTGGGCGCGGCGATGCTCGCCGGCGTCGGGGCGGGCATCTATCCCTCGCTCGAGGCGGCGGGGCAGGCGATGCGCGGCTCGGTGCAGCACTTTGCCCCGCAGATGGACGCCGCAACCCGTGCAGCGCGGCTTGCGGCGTGGCACAAGGCGCTGGCGTCCGTCTAACCCACTTTGAGCGCAGCCATTCAGCCGTGCGAAAGCGACTCAAAATTATGTTCTCGCCGGGAAAGCGGAGAAATGAGCCGATGCGTGTCCATCTTGCCCTGTTGAGCGGCGCACTTGTCGCCGCTGCGATTGCCGCACCTGCCGCAGCGCAGGACCGTCATTCGGGCCGGATGGCCGAGACGCTGGCCGATCCAGCGCTCCAGCATTCGATGTCCACGGCGATCGCCGCGATGGCGGAGGCGATGCTCGATATGCCGGTCGCCCCGTTCGCGCGGGCGATGGAAGCGATGGGCGATCCCGATGCCCGCGACATCGATCCCGATGCCACGCTCGCCGACGTCGCCGGACCCGAGGCGCGCCGCATGCCGCGCGAAATGGCGCGCAAGCTGCCGCGGATGATGGGGGCGATGGGCGGTATGGCCGGGGCGATGGAAGCGATGCTGCCCCAGCTCGAGGCCATGGGCCGCCAGATGCGCGACCGGATAGACGAGGCCGAATTCGATTGAGCGTCCCCGAATTGTAACATCTCGCCGCCAGACTTGCACCGCCATGGGCAGGGCCTAGGATCGGAGAATGATGGCGAGCGTGCAATCGATCGATAATGCGCGGACGGGCGCGATGTCCGCCGACCCCGCCGAACTATACTTCAACCGCGAGATCAGCTGGCTCCAGTTCAATCGCCGCGTGCTGGGCGAGGCGGACCGGCGCACGCATCCGCTGCTTGAGCGGCTGCGCTTCCTCGCCATATCGGGCGCCAATCTCGACGAATTCTTCATGGTCCGCGTTGCCGGGTTGCGCGGGCAGCAGCTGCGCAAGATCGAGGATCGCTCGATCGACGGATTGACCCCGGGGCAGGCGCTCGACCTGATTGCCCTGCACACCGCGCAGCTGATGACCGATCAGCAAGCGCTGTGGCGCGGATTGCGCGACGAATTGCACCTCTCGGGCATCCATGTGCTCGAACTCGACGACATCACCGGGGCCATGCAGCCCTATCTCGACACCTTCTTTGCCCAGCAGCTTTTTCCGGTGCTGACCCCGCAGGCGCTTGACCCGGCGCACCCGTTTCCGTTCATCCCCAACCTTGGGCTCAGCATGCTGTTCGACCTCAACCGCCGCAGCGACGGGACGAGTGTGCGCGAACTGATCATGTTGCCTGCGACGCTGCCGCGCTTCCTCGTCCTGCCGGGCGAGCAGTGCACCTGCGTGCCGATCGAGACGGTGCTGCGCCATTTCGGCGAGCGCATCTTTCCGGGCTTCGAAATCCTCGGGTCCGCCGCCTTCCGCGTGATCCGCGACAGCGACATCGAGCTGGAGGAAGAGGCCGAGGATCTGGTCCGCTACTTCCGCTCGGCGATCAAACGCCGCCGCCGGGGCCGGGTCATCCGGATCGAGGCCGAACGCTCGATGCCGCCCGAACTCGCGCGGATGATCGCCCACGAACTCGGCGGCGAAGCGGCGACCATGACCGAGACCGACGGGCTGCTGGGGCTGAGCAATCTGGCGCAGCTGGTCGACTTCGACCGGCCCGACCTCAAATTCCCGCATTATGCCCCGCGCTTTCCCGAGCGGATTCGCGAGCACGATGGCGATTGCTTCGCTGCGATCCGCGAAAAGGACATCATCGTCCACCACCCGTATGAAGCGTTCGACGTGGTGCTGGCGTTCCTGCGCCAAGCCGCCGAGGATCCCGCCGTACTGGCGATCAAGCAGACGCTCTACCGCGCGGGCAAGCAGGACGCGGTGATCCGCGCGCTGTGCGATGCGGCGGAGGCCGGGAAATCGGTCACTGCAGTGGTCGAACTGCGCGCCCGGTTCGACGAGGAACAGAACCTGCAATGGGCGGCGCAGCTCGAGCGCTCCGGGGTGCAGGTGGTCTATGGCTTCATCGAGCTCAAGACCCACGCCAAGATCAGCCTGGTCGTCCGCCGCGAGGGCGAGGGCCAGACACAGACAACCCGCAGCTACTGCCATTTCGGCACCGGCAACTACCATCCGCAAACCGCGCGGACCTACACCGACCTGAGCTATTTCACCGCCGATCCCAGACTGGGCGAGGACGCGGCGGCGGTGTTCAACTTCATCACCGGCTATCTTGAGCCCAAACTGCACCAGCTCACGATCAGCCCGTTGCAGCTGCGCGACAAGCTCAACCAATTGATCGACCGCGAGATCGCCAATGCCCGGGCCGGCAAGCCCGCCGGGATCTGGGCCAAGCTCAATTCGCTGTCCGACCGCCAGACCATCGACAAGCTCTATGAGGCGGGCGCGGTCGGGGTGCCGATGGTGCTGGTGGTGCGCGGCGTATGTTGCCTGCGGCCCGGGATTCCCGGCCTGTCGGAGACGATCACAGTCAAATCGATCATCGGCCGGTTCCTCGAACACAGTCGCGTGTGGACCTTTGCCAATGGTGCCGAGCTGCCCAGCCGCCAGGCCGAGGTCTATATCTCCTCGGCCGACTGGATGAGCCGCAATTTCGATCGCCGGGTCGAATATGTCCTGCCGATCACCAATCCCACGGTCCACGATCAGGTGCTCGGTCAGGTCATGCTCGCCAATCTGCTCGACACCGAACGCAGCTGGATCCTCCAGTCCGACGGCAGCTATCTGCGCGCCGCATCGGGCGGACGGGCCTTCGATTGCCACTCCTACTTCATGAACAACCCGTCGCTCTCAGGCCGCGGTGCCGCGCTGGGTGAGGCTGGCGCAGTCCCCAAACTCACCCTACAACCGCGCGGGTGACGCACCCCGACCCAGACCGCAACCGCCGGGCCATCATCGACATCGGCTCCAACTCGATCCGGCTGGTCGTGTTCGGCGGCCCGCCGCGCGCGCCGGTGGTGCTCTATAATGAAAAGATCATGGCCGGGCTGGGGCGCGGGGTGGTGGCGACCGGCAGGCTCGATCCCAGTAGCGAGGCGCTGGCGCTCAAGGGTTTGGCCCGCTTCGCCGCATTGCTCGAACTGATGCAGCCGATCCCAGTCCGCGCGGTCGCTACTGCGGCGGTGCGCGACGCAACCAACGGCAAACAGTTTCTCAAGCAGGTCCGCAAGCTGGGGATCGATGCCGAATTGCTCGATGGCGACGGTGAGGCGGTCGCGGCCGGCTACGGGGTTATCGCCGCGCTGCCCCAGGCCGATGGCTTGGTGGCCGATCTTGGCGGGGGGAGCCTCGAACTGGTCCGGGTCACAGGCGGCGAAGTGCTCGACCGCGTCTCGCTGCCGCTGGGAGCCATGCGGGTCGCCGGCATCCGCGCGGGCGGGACCGGCAAGCTGCGTCGGACCGTGCGCGGGATGCTCGCGCAGCTCGACTGGATCGGCGATTGTGCGGACAGATCGCTGTATCTCGTCGGCGGCGCGTGGCGGGCGCTGGCCCGCGTCCATATGCATCAGACCGGCTGGCCGCTGCCTGTGCTGGGTAACTACAGCTTCCCCGCCAGCGCCGCCGCAGGCCTCAAGGCCAGTGTCAGTGCGCTCGGCAGCGCGCAGCTCGCGGCCATGCCGGGGGTGCGCTCCAGCCGGGCGTTGCAGCTCGACGATGCTTCCGCGCTGCTTGCTGCCCTGGCCGCGGTGATCGGGCCCGAAACGGTGGTCATCTCGGCGTTCGGCCTGCGCGAAGGGCTGCTCTACCAGCAGCTCGATCCCGCCACCCGCGCGCGCGATCCGCTGATCGACGGGGTGTGCCACGCGGTCGATGCCCAGCAGCAGGTCGCCGGTTATGCCGAGGCGCTGCTGGCGTGGAGCGACGTGCTCTTTTCCGACGAGCCCCCGGCGATGCGCCGCCTGCGCCACGCCGCCTGCCTGTTGTCGGGTGCGGGCTGGGCGATCAACCCCGATTTCCGCGCCAACGATGGCGAAGATCTGGCGCTGCACGGCAACTGGATCGGGATCGACGCGGCCGATCGCGCGACCATGGCGATGGCGCTGCATGTCGGGCTGGGCGGCGACCCGGCGAAAGCCCCGAAGTTGCTCGGCCAGCTCGCCGCGCCGGAGCGGTTGGAGCGCGCTACCGCTTGGGGCTTCGCGCTGCGCGTTGCGCAGCGGCTGTCGGGCGGCGGACCGCAGGCGCTGGCCGCGTTGCCACTCGGTGTAGCAAGCGACGGCGGGGTGTTGCTCAAGGTTCCGCGCCGCTTCATCGCGCTCGCCGATCCATCGCTCGAACGGCGGCTGACCCGACTCGGAGCGACGCTGGGCCGTCCCGCGCGGATCGAGAGCCTGCCTTATGCACCGGAAAAAGCGGCCTTACCCGGTGGACGAAGCCAGCCCCTTTCGCCATGACTCGCCGCCATGTGGCAGCTCTACCAATTCCCCCTGTGCCCGTTCAGCCGCAAGGTCCGCCTGCTCCTCAGCGAGAAGGGGATCCCCTACGAGCTATGGCGCGAGAATCCGTGGGAAGGGCGCGATGAATTCCGCAATCTCAATCCCGCCGGAAATACCCCAGTGCTCCACGATCCGCAGAAAAACGCGACGCTGGTCGATAGCCGGGCGATCTGCGAATATTTCGAGGAGACGGTCGACAAGAACCCGATGATCAACGGCACCGCCGTCAATCGCGCGGAAATCCGCCGCCTGGTCGCGCTGTTCGACGAGAATTTCTACGGCGACGTCACCGCGCCCTTGATGCACGAGCGGATGAAGAAGCGCCTGATCATGCGCCAGTCGCCGGACTCAAAGGCGCTGCGCGAGGCGATGAAACTGGCGCATGAGCATCTCTACTACATCGACTACCTGATCGATCACCGCCCGTGGCTCGCGGGCGCGACGATGAGCCTCGCCGATCTGGCCGCCGCCGCGCAGATTTCGGTCGCGGACTACCTCGGCGGGCTCGACTGGACCGGCCACGAACAGTCGCGCGGCTGGTATTCGGTGTTCAAGAGCCGCCCGAGCTTCCGCCCCCTGCTGACCGAGCGGATGGAAGTGATCCAGCCCCCCAGCCACTACGGCGATGTGAACGCATGAGATTTAGCTGACGGCGGCGTTTGCTCCGAAGCGCCCATGCTTGCGATAG
>JANOOJ010000319.1:0-17701 GCA_031421295.1 Novosphingobium sp. | reverse complement strand
GGGGAGAAGGTTACGCGACCTTGACGGTCTAGCTCGCGCATCACCCGATCGCTCCCTTGCGCTTGATTGCGAGGTAGGCGTCGATCAGTCGGGTGCCGATCCGCTCGTGCGGTGCTTCGATCACATCGACCCCCAATTGTTTGAGCCGCCGGACCACCAGCGCGCGCTGCTTGAGCAGGGCGTCCGCGGTGACCGCCATCGCCAGCGCCTGCATGTCGCCGGGCGGGGCGGTGGCGATTTCATCGAGCTCCTCATCGGCCAAGGTTACGAACAGCACGACGTGCCGCTTGACCAGCCGCGCGACGCTTTCGACCATCAGCTCGGCGCTGGTCGGATCGGTGAAATCGGAGAACACCACGATCAGCGAGCGGCGTTGGAGGCGGCCCGCCAGCGTCGCCAGCGCCAAAGTGAAATTGGGCTCCTGGGCATGGTAATCGAGCGCGGCGGCGGCGCTTTGCAGCCGGTGGAACTGGCGCGCATCGGAGACGAACGGCGTTGCCAGCTCGGGCCTTGCGGCAAAGCCGAACAGCGCCACCCGGTCGCCGCCTTTGAGCGCGACGTAGGCCGTGGCGAGCGCGGCGGAGACCGCGCGGTCGATCCGCGGGAGGCCGCCAACCGGCTCGCACATCGCCTGCCCGCAATCGAAGGTGAAGACGATCTGGTTGTTGCGCTCGGTCTCCATTTCCTTGGCGTAGAGGTGGCTGTGGCGGGCGCTGGCCTTCCAGTCGATCCGGCGGCGGTCCATCCCCGGCTGGTATTCGCTGAGCGCCTCGAATTGGGTTCCCTCCCCGCGAATACGCCGGGCGATCAGCCCGAATTGCGCATCCTTGAGGAACGCCTGCAGCGCGGGCGAGCGGACTGCGGCGATATTGGGCCAGACCCGGACGCTGGCCGCGACCGGACGCGATAGCTGGCGCGCGCCCAGCCCGAGCGGCCCGGCCCAGCGCAGCCATAGGCGCTCGACCGCGCCGGTCCCGCGCCGGGTCGGGCTGAATGGCAGCACACCGGTCCAGCCGCCCCCCTCGTCGGCGTGCAGCGCGAAGCTGCCGCGTCCGCCCGTCAGCAGCCGCGCATCGGTGGCCAGCGCCGCCTCGACCTGGCCGCGCAGGCCGCGCCCGAATTGCGCGCTGGCGAGGAAGCGATTCTCGCCGCCGACTTCGACATCGGGGATCATCGAGAGCTGGACATCGCGCGCGCTGCCAGCAGCAAAAGCATCGGCCAGCACCAGCAGCAGCACCGCCCCGCCCAGCGCGGGCGCGATGATCCAGGCCCCGGGCGCGAGCGCGGCGATCAGCAGCGCGATGGGAGCGGCGATGGCGATGAGGATCGCAGCGCGCGCGGTGGGGAGGATGGCGGGGAAGCGGGTCATGCGTGGGGCCGGTGTTGCGCGCGTGCTTCGACAGGCTCAGCATGAACGGATTTTGAAATTACCCAAAAATCCGTTCGGCCTGAGCCTGTCGAAGCCTGTCCTGAGCGGCTGTTGCAAACAGCCAGCCGAAGGGGGCACGCGCTGACATTGCCCAACAGGATCACCGCGGGGCCTCGGTCGCTTCGACCAGATCGGCGACCAAGGCCTCGACCTGCTTGCCTTCGATCTCGGCTGCGGGGCTGAGCAGCAGGCGGTGGCGCAGCACGGCGGCGGCGAGCGCTTTGACATCGTCGGGCAGGACATAGTCGCGCCCGTCGAGCGCGGCGCGGGCGCGGGCGGCGTTGGCGAGCAGCACCGCGGCGCGCGGGGAAGCGCCCGAGGCGAGATCGGCGCTGTCGCGCGTCGCGCGGATCAAGCGGACGATGTAATCGACCACGCTCTCGGCAATCGTGATTGCTTTGACCGCTTTGGATGCCGCAGCCAGTCTGCCCGCATCGGCCACCGCCCCGATCCCCAGCTCTTCGGGTCGCGCCGGGCCAGTCCGCTCGCCGAAGCGGGTGACGATCTGCGCTTCTTCCTCGAGGCTGGGGTAGGGAATCAGCAGCTTGAACAGGAAGCGGTCGAGCTGGGCTTCGGGCAGCGGATAGACCCCCTGGCTCTCGATCGGGTTCTGCGTCGCCACCACCATGAAATGCTCGGGCAGCAGATGCGCGGTGCCGTCGAGCGTGACGCGGCGCTCCTGCATCGCCTCGAGCAGCGCGGCCTGGGTTTTGGGCGGGGTGCGGTTGATTTCGTCGGCCAGCAGCAGCTCGCAGAAGATCGGCCCGCGCGTGAGCGTGAACTGGCTGGTCTGGAAGTTGAACAGGTTCGAGCCGAGGATGTCGCCCGGCATCAGATCGGGGGTGAACTGGATCCGCCCGAAATCGAGCCCGATGCTCGCGGCGAAGCATTGCGCGAGGAAGGTCTTGGCGGTCCCCGGCGGGCCTTCGAGCAGGACGTGGCCTTGCGCAAGCAGCGCGATCAACAGGTGATCGACGGTGCCCGCCTGCCCGACCACCGCCTTGGCGATCTCGGCGCGGATCGCTTGGGCGAGGGTGCCCACTTCAGCCAAAGTCATGTCGCTCATCGGGTCAGCGTCCTTTCAAGGGCGTGGAGGTCTTGCGCAGCGCGCAGCAGGTCAAGCGGTTTGCGCGCCGCACGCAAGGCGGCGACGCGGGCGGAAAAGGGCGGCAGATTGGGATGGCGCGCAGCCAGCGCGCGGTCGATCGCCGCTTCGGTCGCGGCGGCATCGGCGTGCGCCGAGAGGCCCAACGCGCGCGCCAGCCGCTCGCGCGCGGCATCGGCGTAGGGCGGGGCAATCAGGTGGAAGCGCCTGGTCCGGCGGATCAGTCCTGCGGCATTATCGACCAGCGCGCGCTTTCCGAACGCGATTGCCCGGGTGCCGAGCTGCGGCGGGCCAAAACGATTGAAGGCGCGCCACGCCACCGCCAGCGCGGCCATCAACAGGCACAGCGTCGCGGCAAGGAACGGTGGTGTGAATGCCAGGGTGAGCAGATTGGCCGAGCGGGCATAGCCGTTGAGCGTCAGATCGAACGCCACCTGCTTGGCCTCGCCGCCAAGCGAAGCCCGGATCAGCTTTTCGGCCAGCTGGGCATTGGCGGCATCGGCCAAGCCATAATTATCGAGCAGATCGGGTTCGAACACCACGACCAGCGGATAGAGTTCCGGGTCGGCATCGTCGCTCGCGGTGTAGCCGGTCTCGCCCAGATTCTCGAGCGCGTCGTAGTAACCATCGTCGGCGATGAACCCCGCCAGCACGCGGCTGTCCTGCGCGCCGGTGACCAGCGGGACGATCGTCTTGCCGAGGCCCGATTCGACCGATTCGGACACCGGCAGCGCCCCCGACAGCCCCGCCCCGCTCCACCGCGCGATCTTGCCCCCGGCGCGCATCGGCTCGACCTTGACCGTGACATCGTCGAGGAACCCGGGCCAGTCGGGAGTCGCGGCGTCGAACAGATTGACCCAGCCCTTCTTCACCCCTTTGGTCCCCATCGGGAACGGCGCGGCGCGCCATTTCGGCGTGATCACCAGCGTCGGCCCGATCCGGCGGCGTTTGCCGACGATCGCCTCGATCGCCTTGCCCTCGGCCTGGTGCGGCGGGGTCAGGACCAGCAATCCGGGTGCGTCGAGCGCGCCGTCGGACTGGACCCGGCTTACCGCATAGCCGCGCTTTTCGAGGTATTGGCCGAGCGCGGCATAGCCGTTGAGACCCTTGCCGCCGATATGCCCGCCGCCGTCGTTGGGATCGCCCCCGGTCATCCCCGCGCCGATCATGTAGAGCAGCGCAACGAACACCACCGCGCCGAACCCGAGCAGCGCCAGCACCATGCGCGGGTCGAAAGGATTGTCGCCGCGCTCGCTCATGCCAGCCTCGCCAAAGCGAAATCGGCATAAGCCGCGCGCGCCGCCTGCCAGTCGGTCAGTTCGAGCGCGCGCAGCGCAAACCGGCTGCGCTCGACCCGGGTGGCGATAGCAGCGAAGGCTTCGCGCGCACGGGCGGGCAGCGCTTCGAGCGCGGCGATCTCGCGCGCGGTGCTGGCGGGGTGGAGCCAGTCGGGCCGGGCATCGGCGATGTGGCGGACGCTGCGCTGGAGCAGCAGATGCGTCGCCGCGTCATAGCGGCCCTCGGCGGCGAGCCGGTCGGCGTCGTCGAGCAGCGCGATAGCGGCGTCGCGGTTCGGGGCCCACTCGGGCTCATCCTCGGCGGCGATTTTGCGGCGCGCCAGCAGCGGCTGGATCGCCACCCGCCACAGGATATAGGCAACCAGCAGCACCGCGAGGGCGATCAGGATTTTCTCGACCGTCGGCCAGGACAGGCCCAGCGCGCGGCCCAGCGGTTCGAACAGCTCGCGCAGGAAGCGGGCGAGCGCTTTCAGCCATTCGGGCGGGGGATCGGGCGCGGGGGGCGTAACCGGGCCGAACTGGATGTCGGACGAAGCGCGCACTGCCGCATAGTCGCGCGCGGCGTCGCTTGCTGCTTCAGCTCCCTGGATGGCCCCGCTGCCCGTAGTCACCGGAGGGTGGTGACACGCATGGCAGCGCCGCGCAAGGCGCGGGCGTTAACCGCGCACCATGCCTTGGCGGTAGCTGCCGAGCATGCGCAAGTCCTTGCAGTGGAACGCAAGTTCCTCGATCGCGCGATCGACCGCAGGATTACCCGGCGCGCCGACAATATCGGCATAAAACGTGGTTGCGGCAAAGCTCGCGCCCTTCTGGTAGCTTTCCAGCTTGGTCATGTTGACCCCGTTGGTGGCAAACCCGCCCATCGCCTTGTAGAGCGCGGCGGGGATGTTCTTCACCTCGAACACGAAAGTGGTCATCGCCGGGCCCGTCAGCGTCGCGAGATCGAGTGCCTCGCGCGCCAGCACCACGAAGCGCGTGGTGTTGTCCGCCGCATCCTCGACCTGGTCGGCAATGATCTTGAGGCCATAGAGTTCGGCCGCCAGTCTGGGCGCGACCGCGCAGATCGAAGCATCGCCGGTTTCCGCCACGTAAGCCGCAGCGCCCGCAGTATCGGCATAGGCCATCGGCACGATGCCCCGCTCCCGCAGGTAGAACCGCGACTGGCCGAGCGCCTGCGGATGCGAATAGGCGGCGGTGAAGGGGCCTTCGCCCAGCGCCATCAATGCATGGGTGATCCCCATGAAATGCTCGCCCGTGATGGCAAGTCCGCTTTCGGGCAGCAGGAAATGGATGTCGGCAACCCGGCCATGCTGCGAATTTTCGATCGGGATGATCGCGCGCGCGGCGCGTCCGTCCTTCACCGCCTCAAGCGCGTCCTCGAAGCTGAAGCACGGCAGCGGCAGGCAGGCCGGATCGGCCTCCAGCGCGGCGCGGTGCGAATTGGCTCCCGGCGCGCCCTGGAATGCCACCGCACGCGCCGGATCCTTGGCAGCAGCGGCGGCCATTTGCTCGACCAGAACGAGCGCGGGGGCGGGATAGGAGTTCATGGGGCTTGCTTTGCGCGGGTCCTTCGACAAGCTCAGGATGAGCGGGCCTTGGTGCGAGGACCAATTACCACCCCGTTCGTGCTGAGCCTGTCGAAGCACGCGCGGTGCGGTGCCCCTAGGGAACCCTTGCCCGCTGCGCAAGCTGGCGCCGCCCGAGCTGCGGACGGAGGGTCGAACGCGGCGGCGGGGTGGCGGCTTCCCACAGCGCGCGCGCCACATGCCGCAGCTTGGCGCGGCCCGAGGTGGCGATGCGATGGTCCCAGGCATGGGTCCCGGCGCTATCGACCGCGCGGGCGATCTCGCCATAAATCCCTGCCGCAGCCAGCACCGCCCAACGCTGGCGGAAGGTGAGCCGTCCCGCGCCGATCCGGGCGGAGGCTTCGTAGGCTTTCTCCATTTCGCACAGCCGGTGGACCAAGGGCACCAGCGCGCGGCGATAATGCGGCTTCATCTGCTCGCCGGGCGGAATATCGGCCTCGACCAGCCATTCGAGCGGTAAGTAACAGCGTTCCGCCGCGTCATCCTCATCGAGATCGCGGGCGATATTGGCGAGCTGGAACGCGAGGCCGAGGTCGCAGGCGCGATCGAGCGTATCCTCGTCGCCCGGGTCCACCCCCATAACCACCGCCATCATCACCCCCACCGCGCCCGCGACGTGGTAGCAATATTGCAGCAGATCGGCCTCGGAGCGCGGCCGCCAGTCCGCGGCGTCGAGCGCGAAGCCGGCGATCACATCGTCGGCCATCGCGCGGGTAATCCCGCACTCGCGCGCGACCAGTCCGAACGCGTCGAACGCAGGGTCGCCAGTGTTCTCGCCCGCCAGTGCTTTCGCGGTGAGGTTCCGGATCGTGGCGAGCCGGTCCTGCGCGCCCGCCGCATCGCCGAGTGCGCCCCCGTGATCCTGGTCGTCCGCCAGATCGTCGCAGCGGCGGCACCAGGCGTAGAGCAGCCACACCCGCTCGCGCGTGGTGCGGTCGAACAATCGGCTGGCGGCGGCGAAGCTTTTCGATCCGCGCATGATCGAGGCGCGGGCGTGGGCGAGGAGGGCGGTGCGGTCCACTATTCGTCGTCCCCGGCTTGACCGGGGACCGCTGGCCTCCGGACGTGGGGTCGCATTGATCCGGCCAGCGATCCCCGCTTTCGCGGGGATGACGAATCCAGCCTCACAAATCGCTCGCCTTCATCCCGAAGATCGGGGTGTGCGGTTCATGCGCGGCCATGCGGGTCAGCAGCAGATCGAGCTCGGGTTCGGCGATGATGATCCCCTGATGCGCCTCGCGCACGAAGCCCACCGCGATCATATGGCGGTTGAATGCCAGCAGATGGTCGAAGAACCCGAAGGCGTTGAGCAGGCCCACGGGCTTGGCGTGATAGCCCAGCTGCGCCCAGCTGACCGCTTCCCACAGCTCGTCCATCGTGCCGACCCCGCCGGGGATGGTCAGGAACCCGTCGGATAGATCGGTAAAGGCGCGTTTGCGCTCGTGCATTCCGGGGACGATGTGCAGCTCGGTGCAATCGTGGTTGGCGACCTCGCCGCCGCGCCCGTGCCTTCCTGCCAGGGCCTCGGGGATTACCCCGATGACTTCGCCGCCACCCTCCAAGGCACCGGCGGCGACTGCCCCCATCAGCCCGAGCCGCCCGCCGCCATAGACCACGCCGATACCGCGCGCGGCCAGCGCCGCGCCAACCTCGCGCGCCAGTCCGACATAGCGCGGATCGGCCGGGCTGGCCGAGCCGCAATAGACGGCGAGGCGTTTCATCTCAGATCTTCCAGCATCAGCCGCGCCGTCGCCTTGGCGCTGCCGACCACGCCGGGAATACCCGCGCCAGGATGGGTGCCTGCGCCGACGAGGTAGAAATTCCCAATCTTGTCGTCGCGATTGTGGCCGCGGAACCAGGCGCTTTGGGTCAGCACCGGCTCGAGGCTGAAAGCGCTGCCGAGATGCGCGTTGAGATCGAGTGCGAAATCGCGCGGGGCGTAGTGGAACTTGGTGACGATCCGGTCGTGGATGTCGGGGATCAGCCGCCGCCCGACCTCGTCGAGAATGCGCTTTTCGAGCATCGGCCCGATGGTTTCCCAGTCGATCGGCAGCTTGCCGAGATGCGCGACCGGGACCAGTGCGTAGAAGGTGCTTTTGCCCGCCGGTGCAACACTGGGATCGGTGACGGTCGGGTGGTGGAGATAGATCGAGAAGTCCTGCGGCAGCACGCCGTGCTCGTAGATGTCCTCGAGCAGCCCTTTGTAGCGCGGGCCGAACAGGATCATGTGGTGCGGGATGCCCGGCCAGGTGCCCTCGATCCCGAAGTGGACCACGAACAGCCCCGGCGAAAACTTCTTTTTGGCGAGGCTTTTGGCCATCTTCTGCCCGCGCAAAGACCCGCCGAGCAGGTCGCGGTAGCTGTGCATGATGTCGGCATTGCTGGCGACCGCATCGAAGCGTTCGCGCCACCCGCTTTCGCATTGCACTTCGGTCGCCCGGTTGCCCAGCGTGTGGACTTCGGCGACCGGATCGCCGAGCCGCAGCGTGCCGCCCAGTCGCTCGAAGTGGCGGACCATCCCCGCGACCAGCTGGTTGGTCCCGCCCCTGGCCCACCACACCCCGCCGTCTTTTTCCAGCTTGTGGATCAGCGCATAGATCGCGCTGGTGGTGAAGGGATTGCCGCCGACCAGCAGCGTGTGAAAGCTCAGCGCCTCGCGCAGTTTCTCCGATTTCACGAAGCTCGAGACGATCGAATAGACCGAGCGCCACGCCTGGTATCTGGCGAGCGCGGGGGCGGCCTTGATCATGCTGGCAAAGTCGAGGAACGGCACGCTGCCGAGCTTGACGTAGCCTTCCTCACAGACCCCGGCGGAATATTGCAGGAAGTCCTGGTAACCGGTCAGATCGCCCGGCGCGACGCGCGAAATCTCGCGCGCGAGCGAGGCGTCGTCGTTCGAATAGTCGAAATTGGTGCCGTCGGGCCAGTTGAGCCGGTAGAACGGCATCACCGGCATCAGCTCGACGTCCTCGGCCATGTCGTGGCCAGAGAGCTCCCACAGTTCCTTGAGGCACGGCGGATCGGTAATCACGGTCGGCCCGGCATCGAAGGTAAAGCCGTCCTTCTCCCACACGTAAGCCCGCCCGCCGGGCTTGTCGCGCGCCTCGATCAGCACCGTCTCGATCCCCGCCGACTGCAACCGGATGGCCAGCGCAAGCCCGCCGAAGCCCGCGCCAACGACGCAGGCCCGCTTGCGCACGGGCGGTGGAACGAGCGATGTCATGGGCGGGTCTTTTCGGTCAAAGGCGGGGCGGGCGCAAGCAGCGGCGCACCGGGCAGGGCGAGCGCGCGCAAGGCGCCGCCAATCGGCACGGGCGGCTTACCGATCAGCACCCGGGCCTTGTCGGCAAAGGTCGAACGCCCCGAATAGAACCGCTCGATCAGCTTCTCCGGCAGGGTATAGAACCGCTCGAACACCCGGTAGCGACGCTCGGGCGGGCCTGCGCCGAACAGCATCGCGCCGAGCCGCCGGTAGCTGCGGGTGCGCGCCCAATGCGCCCGAGCGCGGGTTTCGAGCAGGGCGGCGAGCTGCTCTCCGGGGAGATCGGCCTCGGCAGCGACCGCCAGTGCGGTCTCCACAGCAAACGGCAGCGTGTAGCTGGTCAGCGGGTGGACGAAACCGCCGCGCGCGCCGGCCGCTGCCACGCCGGGCGTGCGGTGTGCGGCCTGGAATGCGGAAAAGTCGCCCCCGGAGATAACCGGCAGCACCCCGGTTTCATGATCGAGCGGCTCGCCGTCCCACCCGTGTTCGCGGCAATAGGCCTCGATTCGGGCCGATAGCGCGCGCCGGTCGAGCGTGGGACTATCGGCGTAATAGGTATCCTCGACGAACAATTCGTCCGCGCCGAGCGGCAAGACATAGACGAAGCGGTAAGCCCCGGGCTGCGCGACCGTCGCGTCCATGATGACCGGACGCGTCACGCCGTGCGGTCCCGCGGTGCGCAGGCGGCGGCCCATGAAGACCTGCCACCCGCCGGTAAGCCCCGCGACCGAAGACGGACCCCGGCAGTCGATCACGGTGCGCGCCGCGATCCGCTCACCACTCGCCAGAACGATGCCCGCAGCGTCCAGCGCGGCGATCGGGGCATTGAGCCGCATGGTATGCTGCGCCAGCTCGCGCCGGAGTCCGGCGTCGAAGTCGCTCGAGACGAGCGAGCGATAGGTGCTGCGCAGCACGCGGCTATGCGCCGGAAACCGCACTTCGTAGCCTGCATCCCACCGCGCCGTGCGGAAGGCCGCCAATAGCGCAGCGCCGGCCGGCTCAAGGTCGCTCTCGAACCAGCTCCAGCGATGATTGCCGCCGAGCATGTCGCCCTGCTCGATCAGCACAACATCCAGATCGGGCCGCGCCCGGCGCAGCGCGAGCGCAATCAGCCCCCCGGCCAGCCCCCCGCCGGCAATCGCAATGTCATGTCTGCGCCCGTCCATTATGAGGCGGCTTTAGCGCTGTGACGGGCCAGCGCAACCGGGCTTGGCGGAGCGGCCCGGATGCGGCATTCTCCCACTCATGAAGATCACCCCCGCCACCCTGGCCGATGCCCCCGCCTGCGCCGCGATCTATGCGCATCATGTGCGGCATGGGACCGCGAGCTATGAGATCGAACCGCCCGATGCCGCCGAGATGGGCGTGCGGATGGCAAAGGTGATCGACGCGGGCTGGCCGTGGCTGGTGGCGCGCGACTCGGTCCTTCGACATGCTCAGGATGAGCGGGGCGAGGTGATCGGCTTTGCCTATGTGAACCGCTTCCGCGATCGCGCCGCCTACCGCTACGCTTGCGAGAACAGCATCTATGTCCGCGACGACCGGCGCGGCGAGGGGATCGGGCGGGCGCTGCTCGCGCTGCTGATCGTCGAGGCGGAGCGGGCCGGTTTCCGTCAGATGATCGCGGTGATCGGCGGGGCGGAACCGGCCTCGGCGCGGCTCCATGCCGCCTGCGGGTTTGACGAGGCGGGGCGGCTCGAGGCGATCGGCCGCAAGCATGGGCAATGGCTCGATACGCTCTATATGCAGCGCGGCTTGGGGCCGGGCGATGCCACCCCGCCCGCGCAGGAGCCCGAATGACCAGCCTGCTGCCCCATCGGCGGGGCATCGTTCTGAGCATCCTGACGATCATCGCGATCGGCGCGGTACTGCTGATCATGGGCCGCGCGCCGCTCTGCACCTGCGGCACGATCAAGCTGTGGCACGGCGTGGTCCAATCGGCCGAGAACAGCCAGCATATCGCCGATTGGTACAGCTTCAGCCACGTCATCCACGGCTTGATCTT
Source organism: Novosphingobium sp. (assembly GCA_031421295.1). Lineage (GTDB taxonomy): Bacteria > Pseudomonadota > Alphaproteobacteria > Sphingomonadales > Sphingomonadaceae > Novosphingobium. The sequence continues at coordinate 7,016 of JANOOJ010000319.1, read as the reverse complement.
CTACTTTCTGGCGCATGTCCTTTTCCGCCTTCCGGCGGATAGCGGTTCCGGCCCACTCCCCCGCCCGGCCCCCCCCGATAGTATCCTGCAGGGGGGGCCGGGCGGGGGTGTGGGCCGGAACCGCGCAAGGAGCCAGCTTGGCTGGCGCCGGTCAATGCACAGACTTGCACTGCCGATCGCAGTCGCCTTCGAGGGGTTCTGGGAACTGCTCGAAAACTCGCCGTTGATCATCGAGCGTTACCGCGCAGTGACGGTGAGCCTGGGCTATAACGGCGACAGCGTGATCAATTCGCTGGCGGACATCGGCTTCATGGTGCTGGGCTTCCTGATCGCCAGCCGCTTGCCCGCCTGGGCCAGCGCGGGGCTGGCGCTGACGTTCGAACTGTTCACTCTCGCCATGATCCGCGACAATCTGACGCTAAATGTGCTGATGCTGGTCTGGCCGGTCGATGCAATCAAGGTCTGGCAAGGCGCAGCCTGACTTTGGACCTGAGCGTCGGATTGACCCGGATCAATTACCCGCTTGGCAAGCGCCTCTAACAGGCCTTTAATCGAACGGTTAAGAGTCGGAGAGGACCGCCATGAACGCCCCTGCCAGCATTGCGCCCGTTGCAACCACGCATATCGATGTGATCATCGTCGGTGCGGGGATATCGGGGATCGGTTCGGCCTATCATCTGGCCGAGCAATGTCCGGGCAAGAGCTATGCGGTGATCGAGGCGAAGGATACTTTCGGCGGGACCTGGGATACGCATAAATATCCCGGCGTGCGCTCGGACTCGGACCTCTATACCTTCGGCTACCGGTTCAAGCCGTGGATCGGCGCGCCGATCGCCAGCGGGGAGGAAATCCTCAAATACATGGGCGACGTGATCGAAGAAAACGGGATCGGCCAGCATATCCGCTATGGCCACCTGATCACCGCTTGCCAATGGTCGAGCGCGGACAATCGCTGGACGGTCGAAACCACCCGCAAGGCCGATGGGGCCAAGGCGGTCTTCACCTGCAACTTCCTGTGGATGTGCCAGGGCTATTACGATCACGAACAGCCCTACATTCCCGAATGGCCGGGTCTGGCCGACTACAAGGGGCTGTTCGTCCACGCGCAGCTGTGGGACCCGGCGACCGACTACACGGGCAAGCGCGTGCTGGTGATCGGTTCGGGCGCGACCGCCGCGACGGTCATCCCGGCATTTGCCAAGGACGCCGCGCATGTGACCATGCTCCAGCGTTCGCCGACCTATTTCTTCTGCAGCCCCAACCAGAACGAACTGGCCGACCGGTTGCGCGAAGTCGGAATCGACGAACCAACCATCCACCGGGTGGTCCGCGCGCAAATCATGCACGATCAGACCGCGCTGACCCAGCGCTGCATCGATGAGCCCGATGTCGTGTTCGAGGAGCTCAAGGGACTGGTCCGCCAATACGCCGGGCCGGACTTCGAATTCGAGCCGCACTTCACCCCGCGCTACCGGGTGTGGCAGCAGCGGCTGGCGTTTTGCCCCGATGGCGACATCTTCCAGGCCGCCGCAGCAGGCAAGGTCAGCGTTGTCACCGATACGATCGACCGCTTCACCGAAAATGGCGTGGTCACCTCCTCCGGGCAGGAGATCGAGGCCGATATCATCGTCGCCGCCACCGGCTTCCGCCTCTCGGTGATGGGCGATATCCCGTTCAGCGTCGATGGCACGCCGGTCGATTGGGCCAAGACCGTCAACTATCGCGGGATGATGTTCACCGGGGTTCCCAATCTGGTCTGGGTGATGGGCTATTTCCGCGCGAGCTGGACGCTGCGGGTCGACATGCTGGGCGATTTCACCTGTCGGCTGCTGGGTCATATGGACGCGGTGGGCGCCAAGCGGGTGGATGTCGCACTGCGGCCCGAGGATGCAGGGATGGAGCTGCTGCCGTGGATCGAGGCGGACAATTTCAACCCGGGCTATCTGATGCGCGGGCTGGACGGCATGCCCCGCCGCGGCGACAAGCCCGAATGGCGGCACAACCAGGATTACTGGGCCGAGAAGGACAAGATCCCGAACACGGACCTGACCGGCGCGGAGTTCGTCTATGACGGCAAGCGCAGCACCGTGCCGGTCGCAGCGGAGTTGGCCGCCGCCGAATAGTCCTTTGTCGAACTGCAAACGACGTTGATCGAGCGGGCTTTATGCCCTTCGCGATCCTTGGCCATGGTCGGGGCTTGCGAAAATCGGCAATCGCCTTGCAGCGCGTGCCGACCTGTATTACGTATCTAATACAGTAACCCATTCAAAGGAAGTCCTGCCATGACCAAGCTTCGCCGCGCCTTGCTCTGCGCCGCCATGCTGCCGCTGCTGACGGCCCCCGCGCTGGCGCAAACTGCACCCGCCGCGCCGACCTCGGTCGCGCCGTCGGAACACGACCGGATGTTCGCACTGTTCGCCGCCGCCGACGAAGGGCAGCTCAAGCGCAATCCGATCGGCGCGTTGTTTCGCGGCGACATGCGTTATGCCGACCGGCTGGGCGATTTCCTGACCGACGAACACAACGCCGCCGAACGCGCCGCCGCGACGAGCGAACTTGCCGATTTGCGCAAAATCGACCGCGCCAAGCTCTCGCCCACCGACAAGATCGCTTACGACGTGTTCGAGTACAACCGGCAGCAAACGCTGAAAGGGCTGACCCCCGAAATTCTCGGCCTGACACAGGTCCGCCCGATCAACCACTTCTTCGGGTTCCACACCTTCTATCCGACCTTGGCGAGCGGCAAGACCGGGATCCCATTCAAGACGCTGGCCGATTACGACAACAATCTGAAGCGCCACGCCGACTACGTGAAGCTGATCGACCGCTCGATCGCCCGCTTTCGCGAAGGCCAGGCCAGCGGCGTGGTCGAGACCAAGCTGACCATCCGCAATGTCATCGAACAGCTCACCACCCAGCTCGTCATGCCGATCGAGAAATCGCCGTTCTGGGAGCCTGTCACCAATTTGCCCGCGAGCTTTTCGGCTGCGGACAAGGCGCGGCTGACCGCGCAATACCGCGATGTCGTGACCACCCAGATCTATCCCGCCAACCAGCGGCTGCTCGATTATCTCAAAACCGAGTATCTTGCATCGGCGCGGGATTCGGTCGGGCTGAGCCAGATGAAGGGCGGCGCGGCGCTTTATGCGCAGCTGATCGAGAACACCACGACGCTGCCGCTCAAGGCCGACAACCTCCACACCCTCGGGCTCAGCGAAGTCGCGCGGATCCGCAACGGCATGGAAGGGGTCAAGACCGAGGTCGGGTTCAAGGGTACGCTGCCTGAATTCTTCACCTTCCTGCGCAGCGATCCGCAATTCAAGCGCCCGACCCGCGAGGCGCTGACCCAGCGTTACTACGACATCGGCAAAATGGTCGATGCCAAGATCGGCAGCTATTTTTCGGTGCTGCCCAAGACCCCGCTGCAAATCCGCCCCTACGAGGAATTCCGCGAAAAGTTCGAGGCGGGCGGCTCGTATCAGGGCGGCACCCCCGACGGATCGCGCCCCGGGACTTTCTATTTCAACGCCTATGATTTGCCCAGCCGGACCACCCCGGGCGAAGTGACGCTCTATCTCCACGAAGGCGCGCCGGGGCACCACTTCCAGATAAGCCTTGCGCAGGAAAACGCCGCGCTGCCCGCGTTCATGCGGTTCGGCGGCAACACCGCCTATTCCGAAGGCTGGGCGCTTTATTCCGAAACACTCGGCTACGAGATGGGCTTTTTCAAGGATCCCTATTCGCGCTTCGGCACGCTCGACGACGAGATGCTGCGCGCGATGCGGCTGGTGGTCGATACCGGGATCCACGCCAAGGGCTGGACCCGCGACCGGTCGATCGAATATATGCTCGCCAACTCGGGGATGGGCCGCACCGACGCCACCGCCGAGGTCGAGCGTTACATCGCCATCCCCTCGCAGGCGCTGGCCTACAAGGTCGGCGCGCTGACCATCCAGCGGCTGCGCAAGAAGGCGCAGGATGCGCTGGGCGCAAAGTTCGACATCCGCGAGTTTCACGCCCAGGTGCTCGGCACCGGCGCGCTGCCAATGCCGGTGCTGGAAAAGAAGATCGACGACTGGATCGCGGCGAGCAAATAGTGGCTGTCCGGTAAGACAATTAGAGACGCACTATCGATCAATTCGTGTTAGCCTGCCGCCTTGTGCGGGAGGTGATGCATGACCAAGCCCAAGACGATCGAACGCAAACCGAAACGGATCGTGTTCTGCTTCGACGGGACTTGGAATCAGCTTTCGGCCGATTGCCTTACCAACGTCGCTATGCTTGCCCAGATGGTTCGTCCGGTGGCCAAGGACGGAACCCCGCAAATCGTCTACTATGACGAAGGCATCGGCACGGGGGTCAACCGGGTCCTGCGCGCCGCGCAAGGCGCGTTCGGCAAGGGCATGCTCAAGATCATGCGCGAGGCCTACCGGTTCCTGATCTTCAATTACGAATCGGGCGACGAGATTTTCGCCTTCGGGTTTTCGCGGGGGGCCTATACCGCGCGCTCATTCGTCGGCTTTATCCGTCACGCAGGCATCCTCGACATTGCGCGCGCCTCGCAGATCGACCGGGCGATCGAAATCTATCGTGCAGTCGATGCCGGATCGGGCCGGGAATCGCCCGATGGCCTTGCATTCCGTGCTGCGAACAGCCTTGGCGTCTGTGTCAGCGCCGCCGACCGGGACTATCGGGTGAAGCATGTCGCGGGGTTCGATCCGGCCTGCGCGCCGCTGCTCGCGATCAAATATCTCGGCGTGTGGGACACGGTCCGCGCGCTCGGCCTGCCCGATTTCGTCCCGGGCGCAAAATGGTTCAACCGCAAATACGGGTTCCACGACGCCGTGCTGAGCAGCAAGGTGAAGGCCGCGCGCCACGCTGTTGCGCTCGACGAATTGCGCCCGACCTTCCGCGCTACGCTGTTCGGCCAGGCCAAGGTCCAAGAGCTTAACAACCGCAATGTTCGCGCCACAGGGCCGCGCATGCCCGAATGGCAGGAGCGCTATCAGGAGCAGTGGTTCCCTGGTGTGCACGGTGCGGTCGGCGGGGGTGGCGATCGGCGGGGGCTATCCGATAGTGCGCTCGATTGGGTGCTGACCGGCGCGCGCCGGGCCGGACTCGACCTGCGCGAAAGCGAGAGCAACGAGGCTTTCGCGTTGCGCCCCGATCCGTTCGACGCGACCACCAATGATTCGCATGTCTCGTGGTCGATGCGCGGCCCGCTGGGGTGGCTGCGGCGGCTGTTCCGTTCGCCGCGCAAGGGGCCGGAATCGCTGGCCGAAGTGGCCTTGCCGACGCTGCGGCGCTGGCATGCCGATGCTGCCGCTCTGCCCGAGGCCAAGCCTTATCGTCCCGGCGCTTTGCTGCCGCTTGCGCCGCAGCTCGATGCGTGGGACTATCGCAGCCCGCCCGAGTGGAAGCAAAGCGATACGCCGGGCGATCCAACCCAACCGCTGCTCGAAGAGCATACGATCGTCAGAGGCGACACGCTCAGCAGACTGGCCAAGGCGCGGCTGGGCGATGCGAAGCGGTGGAACGAGCTGTTCGCGCTCAATCGCGATCGCATTTTCGATCCCGATTACCTGCCCATCGGCATCACGATCCGCCTGCCCGCTGGACCTTCGCCAGCCGCTGCCCTAAAGTCCACCCATCCCCGGGGAGTCGTGTGACTGAGAGGCAGGTGTTACGCCCTGCGACCCGTCGAACCTGAACCCGTTAGCACGGGCGGAGGGAGTGGTTGGCCTAAACGCCCGCGCTCCCGCTCCGCCTATTGGAGCGCATATGGCCGACATCAATTCCCCCCTTGAGAAAAATGGGCTCGAAATCGGCGTCACCACCGGCCCGATCCGGGGCAGCCGCAAGGTCCACGTCGGGCCGCTCGGCGTCAAAATGCGCGCGATCGATCTCGAGCCCTCGTCGGGCGAGGCGCCGCTCAATGTCTATGACACTTCGGGACCCTACACCGATCCTGCGGTGGCCATCGACATCGCCGCTGGCCTTACCGAACTGCGCGCCGGGTGGATCCGCGCGCGCGGCGATGTCGAGGAAGTGACCCAGCGCGAGGTCCGTCCCGAGGATAACGGCCAGCTTGGCCCGGACCGGTCGGGCGGGGTCCCCGCGTTCCCCAACGTCCGCCGCACCGTCCTCCGTGCTAAACCCGGCGCGAACGTCAGCCAGATGCACTACGCCCGCCGCGGCATCATCACCCCCGAGATGGAATACGTCGCCACCCGCGAAAACATCGGCCGCGCCGCGCTCGTCGGCCATGTCCGCGACGGGCAGGACTGGGGTGCCTCCATCCCCGACCACGTCACTCCCGAATTCGTCCGCGACGAGGTCGCGCGCGGCCGGGCGATCATCCCCAGCAACATCAACCACCCCGAGAGCGAGCCGATGGCGATCGGGCGCAATTTCCTCGTCAAGATCAACGCCAATATCGGCAATTCGGCGGTCGCCTCCGATGTCGCCGCCGAGGTCGACAAGATGGTCTGGTCGATCCGCTGGGGCGCGGACACGGTGATGGACCTCTCGACCGGGCGCAACATCCACGACACCCGCGAATGGATCGTCCGCAACAGCCCCGTGCCGATCGGCACCGTGCCGATCTATCAGGCGCTCGAAAAGGTCGGCGGCGTCGCCGAGGAGCTGACCTGGGAGATCTACCGCGATACGCTGATCGAACAGGCCGAACAGGGGGTCGATTACTTCACGATCCACGCCGGGGTGCGGCTGGCCTACGTCCCGCTCGCGGCCAAGCGCGTCACCGGGATCGTCAGCCGCGGCGGCAGCATCATGGCCAAATGGTGCCTCAGCCACCACAAGGAAAGCTTCCTGTATGAGCGCTTCGACGAGATCACCGAAATCTGCAAAGCCTATGACATCGCCTATTCGCTCGGCGACGGCCTGCGCCCCGGCAGCATCGCCGATGCCAACGACGAGGCCCAGTTCGCCGAGCTCTACACGCTGGGCGAGCTGACCAAGCGCGCCTGGGCGCAGGACGTTCAGGTGATGATCGA
>JANOOJ010000318.1:0-5331 GCA_031421295.1 Novosphingobium sp. | reverse complement strand
CGCAGGAGCGAGATGACAATGAAAGCCATCCTGTCACGTTTGATCTCCGATCAGCGTGGAACTTCTGCAATCGAATATGGTCTGATCTGCGCCATGATCGTGCTTGCCATGCTCACGGCGCTGAAAGGCGTTGCCGATGAGAACAACGGGATTTGGGCGGTGTTCTCCAGCAAAACCTCCGAGGCCTTTGCGAAGGCCAACGGGGGTTAAGCAATTGGCAAGACTTTCCCGTTAGCCCGGTCAGCGCTTGATCCGGGCTTACTGGAAAGGGCCGGGTAACTGAAGACTGCAACAGGAGACTGACCATGAAGTTCATCAACAAGCTGATCCGTGACGAAGCTGGTGCCACCGCGATCGAATATGGCCTTATCGCCGCTCTCATCGCCGTTGCTGCCATCACTGCAATGCAGGGCCTCGGCAACGAGCTGACCACGACCTTCAACACCACTTCGACGAAGATGGCCGAAGGCAACGCCGCTGCCGGCTAAGCCGCAGAGGTAATCTGAACAGCGAGGGGCGGCAGGGCAACCTGCCGCCCCTCTGCTATTGGTCAATAGGTTACGAGTTTGACCTTTTGGCCGGCTACGATCGTGCTGTTGGCACCCAGCCCGTTGAGCACGCGGAATCGGTCGAGCGGAGCATCGGTATAGGCCATCCGCGCCGCGAGCGACTGCATCGTATCCCCGCGTCTGGCGGTGGCAACCACCAGCTTGCGTGGTTTAACCGCTGCGGCCTCTGCCGCAGATATCCGCCGCATCGACGAAAACATCGAATTGAACGTGCTTGCGCTGCCGCCCTGGCTGATAGTCAGGAAGTGGAAGGCCTGATCGCGTGACCATTCATAGGCAAACACCACAACCTCGACCTGGCTGCCACCGCTGTTCACCCGCGCGGAACCATAGGCGGCGGGTATCCCGTTGACGCTGGTCCGCTGGATCGTATCCGGCGAGACTTGCGCCTGCCCCTGCTGGGTCAGACCGGCAAACACGTTGACGATGTAGGATTCAAGGTTGCCCGAAAAAGCGGCGGTGCTGAACTGACCCTTCCCGGATTGCCCGCTGATCGCAACCGCGCGCGTGCCGTTCATCAGGTAGAAGCCGGCCGGCGCGTCGAATGTCATGCGATATTCGGGATGGGTGAACCTGCGCCCTTCGACCATGCCCTGCTTGGGATCGTCGCCATAGCGCAGCCCTTCGATCCGGGTCAGGAAGGTGTCGCGATTGGTCACGCCCGTGGTGTTGGGACCCGCCCGCGTCAATGCGGCGCGGACGCGCGATGCCGGATCGGGGTGGGTCGAGGCCCATTCGGGGACGCGGTTGGCGCTGCCCATCAGGCGGGAATCGAGCACATTCTGGTTGGCGAGGCTCTGCAACACAGTCGACATCGCCCGCGGATCGTAGCTCGCGCGGCGCAGATAGGTGATCCCGAGGTTGTCGGCTTCGATCTCTTGCGCGCGCGAGAACTTCAAAGTCAGCAGCTGCGAGCCCTGGCTGAACAGCCGTTGTCCGATCTGCCCGGCGGCGCTGTTGCCCAGCACGGCACCGGCCAGGACCTGGCCCAGCACGCCCAGGATCGAGTTACGAGTCGTCGCGCTCTGGCGCTTGGCCGCATGGCGCGCGGCAACGTGGCCGACTTCATGCCCAAGCACGCCGGCCAGTTCGGCCTCATTGTTCATCAGCGCTACGAGCTGGCGCGTAACGTAAACGTAACCGCCGGGAATCGCGAAGGCATTATCGACCGATGAATTGAGCAATGTCACCGTGAAATCGCTGCGCGCGTCACCGAGCCCCGACTGGATCGCGATGTTCTTGCCGATGCCTTCGACATAGCTTGCCTGCGGTCCGGTCTCGGCCCCGCCGAACTCGGCGACGAGCTGCGGATGGGCCTGCGCGCCTTCCTGGCGGTCCTTCGCCGAAATCGACTGGACCTGAGTGGCAGTGGTGGTTTGCGCGATGCCGCTGCCGGTCGGCAGGGTCAAGGCAACGGCGGCAACGCTGGTGAGAGCGAAGAATTTGAGTCTACGCGGCATCATTGGGGTTCCTCTGCGACGACCTAGCCCAAGTGGAAAGCCAGGCGCTGAACATTTCCATTAGAACCCCCATGCAAGCGCAATGGTTCCCGCCGCGCTGCGCTCAGACCTCGCCGATCCGCAGGAAGCGCTCCTCGCGCCGCGCCAGTAGCTTGGCGGGAGATAGCCCGGCCAGCGCATCGAGTTCTTCGCCCAGCACCGCGCCCAATGCCTGCGCCGCAGCAACCGGATCGCGCTGGGCCCCGCCGACCGGTTCCTTGACGATCCGGTCGATTACCTTGAGCGCGAGCAAGTCTTGCGCCGTCGTTTTCATGGCTTCGGCCATTTCGGGTGCTTTGTCCGGTGTGCGCCACAGGATCGAGGCGCCGGCCTCGGGCGAAATCACCGAATAGACCGCATGCTCGAACATCAGCACCCGCTCGGCGCTGGCCAAAGCGACCGCGCCGCCAGACCCGCCCTCCCCTACGATCGCCGCGACCATCGGCACCGGTAGCGCGAGGCATGCCTGGGTCGAGCGGGCGATCGCCTCCGCTTGACCGCGTTCCTCGGCTTCGATCCCGGGGAATGCGCCCGAAGTATCGACCAGCGTCACCACCGGCAGCCCGAAGCGTCCGGCCAGTTCCATCAGGCGGATCGCCTTGCGGTAGCCCTCGGGCTTGCCCATCCCGAAATTGTGGCGGATCCGGCTCTGCGTATCGTGGCCCTTTTCGTGCCCGATGACGACCAGACGCCGTCCGCCAAGCCGTGCCAAACCGCCAACTATGGCTTCGTCCTCGCCGTAGAGCCGGTCACCGCCCAGCGGCACGAAATCGGTGAACGCCTGCGCAATATAGTCGCGGAAGTGGGGCCGCATCGGATGGCGCGCGACTTGGGTCTTCTGCCACGGGGTCAGCGCGGCATAGGTGCTGGCCAGCAGATCCGCACTCTTGGCTTCGAGGCGGCGGATTTCGGACGAGATATCGACATCGCCGCCCGCCGCAGTAGCGCGCAACTCGGCAATCCGGGCTTCCAATGCCGCGACGGGCTTTTCGAATTCGAGATAGGAAATCATCGCGCGGCGCTACCCCCGTGCAGGCTTCGCCGCAAGGGGATGCGCAAGGGGGTGCCGGGCGTTGACCAATGCCACCAAGCGCGCGCTATCGACGTGAGTATAGATTTGGGTGGTGGCGATGTCGGCATGGCCCAGCAAAGTCTGAAGAACGCGCAAATCCGCGCCACCCTCCAAAAGATGCGTTGCAAAAGCGTGGCGAAGGACGTGCGGGCTGAGTTTTTCGGGCGCGATTCCGGTGCGGACGGCCAGCGCCTTGAGCAGTTGAAACAGCCGGACCCGGGTCAGATGGCCCTGTGCTCCGCTGGATGGAAACAGCAGTTTTGACCCTTGCGGTCGCAGCGCGACCCAGCGGGACAGCGCGTGCACCGCGCGCGTGCTCACCGGCACCATCCGCTGCTGCCCGCCTTTGCCCGTTACGGTCAGGAACGGCGCGTCGCGCGGCACAGCGGCGAGCGGGAGCGAAACCAGCTCGGTCGCGCGCAGGCCCGAGCCATAGAGCAGTTCGAGCAGCGCCAGCATCCGGACCGCTGCGGGACGGTCGCCGATCGCTTCTTCCTCCGCCCGCAAAAACAGCGCTTCGATCTCCGTATGACCAACCAGTCGTGGCAATGGGCGGCTGGTGCGCGGACGCGGTAGCGCGGGCGAGGGATCGTCGTGGCGCAGTCCTTCATCGACCATGAAGCCAAAAAACTGGCGCAGCGCAGAGCATTTGCGCGCGAGGCTCGAAGGCGCAAGCGATGCCCAGACCACGCCCAGCGATGCCAGCGCCGCCGCCTCGGCCAGCGCAAGATCGCCGATCGCTTCCTGTGCGCCTTCAAGGTCGCGCCGATAGGCGGCCAGAGTGTTTGCCGCAGCCCCGCGTTCGGCCGCGAGCATCGCGAGGAACGCGTCGATGGGCCTGGTTATGACCTAACCTCGCGCGACTGCTTCGGCAGCGATCATCCGGGCCTCGGCACCCAGCCCGACCCGGTTGAGCGCCGAAACGATGTGGTAGAGATACCGCGGGGTCATCTTGTCCCAACCCTCGCCCTGCATGCCAAGCCCGGCCAGCATGGCGACCAGCGCGGCATTGTTGACCTCGGCCGCGCCGGATATCGCACGGGTCCAGTTGGATTGCTTGGTCAGATCGACCTCCAGCTTGCTGGCGAGGCTTTGAGTGGCAGCCGCATCGATCCGGCCCAGTCCGGCAAGACCGGCCAGCAGGAACCGCGATTTGCGATATTCGTCGCTGTTGTCGTCGCCGTAGAAACTCTCGACCGACCCTGCGCTGACGCTGCCGTTGCGTTCTGGTGCCGCCAGCGTGAGCAAGGCCCAGGCCTGGCCGCCCGTGTCGGCGACCGGTGCCCAGCGCAGCGCGTTGCGATCGAGCCCGGCGGTGAGCATCGAGGCGATGAGTTCGGGCGCGTCATTTGCCATGTCATCGTTCACCGGGAGCCGCGCGGCGGCATAGGCAGTGAGCACCTGGCGGCCATAGCGCCGCTGCGAATCGGCGGCACCGTCCCACAGCTGGCGGATCGCCGCGAGCCGTGCGGCCGCGCCGTCCCCGGCATAGGCGGCCTGCAGCTGGTCCGCCCGCGTGGCCGACTCGTCCGAGATATCGTTGAGCGCGTAGATCTGACTGTAGAGATCGACCATCGCCTGCCCCGACATCACCCCGGCGGCCGCAGCCCGATCTGCCGCCGCCGCGCGGGCTGGCAGGCCGACCATAGGTGCGGTGGCGGTGACATAGTCGTAGCGCGGGGCCGCGTCCTTCATCAACCCGGCGGGCGGCTCGAGCCCGGTGGCGATGGTCAGCGCATAGCGCCACGGGTTCATATCGGTGACCCCGTCCCACTCGATGTTTACCGCGCGCCGCGCTTTGCCTGCTGCCCCGGCATATTTCTGGGCGAGCAGCACATCGATCTTGGGCCAGATTCCCCGGTTCATCGCGCGATCGAGCTGGGTCATCCCCGCCGCTCCCTCGCCGCCGAACGACGCGCAAATCCCGCGTGCGATGGTCCATTCGGCATCCTTGCGCACCCCGCCCTGGATCGCGACCGCCGGACAAATTCCGGTGATGTCGCCCGTCGCGACAAAGGCATCGAGCGCGGCCTGCGTCAGCAGCGGCGTATAATTGGCGGCATCGACATCCTGCACCAGCGCCCGCGCCGCATCGCCCTCGCCCATCCGGACGAGCAGCGCGGCGCGCATCCCGGCGAAATCGGCGGGGTTCATGCCGGTCGGCGCATCCATCCGCGAGGCCAGCGCACGG